>JBAUOX010000657.1:0-1880 GCA_049579985.1 Isosphaeraceae bacterium
AGGATTGAGAACAGAACCGCATCCACTTGCTGGGCGATGATCTGAGCGTCGGCAACCGCCAAGATCGGCGAGGAGTCAACGATCACAAAATCATATTGCTCTTTGAGCCGGGCGAAGAGACCGCCCATGCCTCCCTGCGACAAGATCCTCAAAGTCTGCGGGTCACACTTCCCGGCGGTGATCACCTTGAGCTCCTCGACGGCCGTGGAGACGATCACGTCGTGGAATGCAACCTCGCCCCGCAGCAACTCACTCAGGCCAGGATTGGGGGTCAGATCGAAAAGACGGTGAATCGACGGGCACCGCAGGTCGGCATCGATGAGCAGAGTTTTCTGACCACTCCTGGCCAGGCTGGTCGCCAGATGGCTGGCCACGGACGTCTTTCCTTCACCCGGCAGAGCGCTCGCGATCATGACCACCCGGTGCGAGCCCAAACGAGCTGCATGGATCAGCATCGTGCGGGTGGCGTCGATCGATTCGAGGAGCAGGCTGTACCAGTAGCGATCCTTCTCCTGATGCGCCATGACGCCGTTCCGTCGCGCCCTGGCCGGCAGCATCGGCAAGGACCCGACCAACGCGAGCCCCAGGTCCCCCACTACCTCATCGGCCGAGTCGATTTTCCGGGTCTGCAGCTCCAGAAATGCAATTGCGAAGAGAGTCCCCAAAAACGAGCCGAGCGAGATTCCGCCAAACATCGTGTACCACTTTTTCACGTTTCTGGTAGTCGGCGGAATGGCATCTTCGATCAGACTGATTCGCGGGGGTGCTTGCAGCTCGACGTTCAGCTTCTCAACTTCCGAGGCGATATTGGTCGCGGCGTCCTCGATCTGTTTGAGCTCCTCCTTGTTGTCCTGGACGTTGAGTGTGTTGTCGGTCAGTACCTGGTCCGTCTGGGAGAAATTCTTGAGCTCCTCCTGCAAGCTCGCCTCGAGCTCCGTGAGGACTGCCAGTTGCTGCTCCAGGCTACCGCCCTTGCCTGACTGGCCGTCGCCCTGGGGATTCTGGAGCTGCTGGATCACGGACGGTCGGATCGCCTTGCGTTTCCGTTCCAGTTGTTTGTTGATCAGCTCGACCTCGTCGCGCAAGGTTTTCAGGGCGGGATTCATGCCCGATTTGCGGGCGACTCGCCCGGTGTAAGTGGCTTCCGATTCGAGTCGTTCTGACGCGGCGGCGAGTTTTGCCTTCAGGTCACTGACTTCCGGATCTTGCTCGATCAGACGCGCCACGTCGTCGTTCGAGACCATCGGGGCTGCTGTCTCATGCAAAGCCTCAGGGCGCTGGACCTTGATGATTGCCTCGAGCTTTCGCTTCTGGGATTGAACCTCACGCAGGTCTTTCCGGACGTCCGTGCCGAGCTCGATCGCGTACTGCTGCTTCAGGACAAGTGTCTGCCGGTCATCCGACCCTGCCCTCTGAGCGAGCGTTCGCAGCGCATCGCGACGGCTTTTCATCTCCGCGAACTTCGCATTGCTGAGCTTCTTGAGCAATTCCCGCCGTTGCACTCGACGCTTCAGATCCCCGTTGGCCACCTCCTCAATGTAGGTGTTCGTGACGGCATTGACCAGGCGCGCGAGCTCCTCGGGGTCCTGGCCATCGAGGGAGATCTGCAAGACCTCGGTTCCCGAAAGAAACTGAGCTTGCAGATTCGCCGCGAGCCAATCGTCCGGCCTCGACTGCTCCCGGATCATCTTGAGCTCGTTGATCCCGCGCTGCTGGAGCACGGCGTTGATGACGAATCGGCTCTTGATCTGGACCAACTGGCTCCTCTGGTATCGCTGGGATTCCTCCCTTTCCGCCTCGGCGTCGATGGTCTTGAATATGATTTGTGGTGTTGACGTCCTCACCAGCACCTGGGCCTGGGCCTGGTATTTCGGGGGGGG
>JBAUOX010000658.1:0-2296 GCA_049579985.1 Isosphaeraceae bacterium
GCATAGTACGCAGCGCACGCGCCTTCGCTGGAGACCATCGTTGCCCCCAGCGGCGTCTGCGGCGTGCAAAGCGTCCCGAAAGCAGCACAGTCGTGAGGCTTCTTCAGACCCTTGAGCACCAGTCCGCTGATGCACAGGGGCGACTCCTGGGTCTCGATCTGATCGACCTCGAAGATCCGCTCGGCATCGTGGTCGCGATACTCGGGGCGAAGCTTGAAGCCGCTCGCGGGCACCAGCCCGATGCCGCGCCATTTCCGGCCGCAGACCTCGAAGACGTCTTCCATCAGCCGACGCGATGCCTGGTTGCCTTCGGGGCGCACGGCGCGAGCGTACTGGTTCTCGACTTCCCCCCGGCCCGCCTCGAGCTGGCGGACCGTGCGGAGGACACCCTCGAGCAGATCGAGCGGCTCGAAACCGGTGATCACGATCGGAACGTGGTAGCGGCGTGTGAGCGGCTCGTACTCGGAGGTGCCCATCACGGTGCAGACGTGTCCCGGCCCGAGGAAGCCCTGGATGCGGTTGTCTTCCGCCTGCAGCAAGGCCTCGAGCATCGGCGGCACCAGGACGTGCGAGACCAGCACGCTGAAGTTGGTGAGCTTTCGCTTTCGGGCCAGCCAGACGGCCATGGCGTTGGGCGGGGCCGTCGTCTCGAAGCCGATGGCAAAAAACACGACCTGGCGGTCGGGTCGCGCCGTGGCCAGGTTCACGGCGTCGAGCGGCGAATAGACCACCCGCACGTCGGCCCCCATCGACTTGAGCTGCAACAAATCGCCCCGCGAGCCGGGAACGCGCAGCATGTCGCCGAAGGAGCAGAACGTGACCTCGGGCCGAGAGGCGATCGCGTGGGCGCGATCGATCATCTCCAGCGGTGTGACGCATACCGGGCAGCCGGGTCCGTGCACCAGCTCCAGCTCGGCCGGCAGGATCCGGTCGATGCCGTACTTGACGATGGTATGCGTCTGCCCGCCGCAGACCTCCATGATTGTCCACGGCCGGGTTACGGACCTGGCAATGGCCATTGCCAGCTTTCCCGCGGTCTCCCCGTCGCGATACTCATCGAGATACTTCATGGCGGAGGCAGCTCAGCGAATCCACGAATGTCAAGAAGTCCACACATCAGGTTCGTTGAAAATTCATCTTTTGAGAAGCTCGAGCGTACCGCACTTTCTTCCTTAGGTCCAGTGTGTCGTTCAAGTTAGTTCCGTCCGCCGCGAGTGAGTTGGTGGATGATCGGTACCGAAGCGACGGTTGCCACTTGCATTTCGCGTTCCCAGCCACTATCACACCATAGTCGGCTCAGGCCCGTTGCCGTCCGGCAAGGTCGCTGTAGCGACGACTCAAAGAAAGAGGGAGGGACATTATGTCGAAGTCGCCCAATGACGTGAAGAAGCTTGTGGAGGACGCCAAGATCGAGATCATCGATCTGCGATTTGTCGATCTTCCGGGAGTCTGGCAACATTTCTCGCTGCCCGCACGAACGCTGTCGGATGACATGTTCACCGACGGGCTCGGTTTTGATGGATCGAGCATCCGGGGTTATCAGCAGATCCAGGAAAGCGACATGCTGCTCTTCCCGGATCCGGAAACAGCTTTCGTCGACCCGGTCCTCCAGGTTCCCACGCTGAGCATGATCTGTAGCGTGCGGGACCCCGTGACGCGGGAGCGTTACACGCGCGACCCCCGGCACATCGCCCAGAAGGCCGAGGACTACCTCAAGAGCACCGGCATCGCGGATATCAGCTACTGGGGTCCGGAGGCCGAGTTCTACATTTTTGATGATGTGCGCTACGACCAGTCGGCCCAGGCAGGATATTACTACATTGACTCCGTCGAAGGCGTCTGGAATACGGGACGCCAGGAGGGCCCGAACCTGGGCTACAAGCTGCGGCACAAGGACGGCTACTTCCCCTGCCCTCCGGCCGACCAGCTCCAAGACTTGCGCTCCGAGATGATCCTGACCTTGGAGAAGGTCGGCGTGCCGACCGAGATCCATCATCACGAGGTCGGTACGGCCGGTCAGGCCGAGATCGACATGAGGTTCGGCCCGCTGACCAAGCTGGCAGACAGCCTCATGTATTACAAGTACATCCTCCGCAACGTCGCGCGCAAGCATGGGAAGGTCGTGACCTTCATGCCCAAGCCGATTTTCGGTGACAACGGCTCGGGCATGCACTGCCACCAAAGCCTCTGGAAGGGCGAGACGAACCTGTTCTGGGACGAGAAGGGCTATGGCCAGATCAGCGAGATGGCCCGCCACTACATCGGCGGCCTGATCAAGCATGCTTCGGCCCTGCTG
>JBAUOX010000659.1:0-4735 GCA_049579985.1 Isosphaeraceae bacterium
AGGAATTCATGGTCACCTTCCAGGGCGTCGAGCACCTCGCCCAGCGAGCCCGGGGTGCTCCTGACCTTCTCGGCTTCCTCGGGCTCGAGGTCATACAGGTCCTTGTCGATCGGATCGCCCGGGTCGATCTTGTTCTGGACGCCATCCAGTCCGGCCATGAGCATGGCGGCGAAGGCGAGGTAGGGGTTGCAGGACGGATCCGGGCAGCGGAACTCGATCCGCTTCGACTTCGGGCTCTTGGAGTAGATCGGGATCCGCACGGCCGCGGAGCGGTTGCGCTGGGAGTAGACCAGGTTGACCGGAGCTTCGTAGCCGGGAACCAGCCGGCGGTACGAGTTGGTGGTGGGTGCGCAGAGAGCCAGCAGGGCCGAAGCATGCTTGATCAGGCCGCCGATGTAGTGGCGGGCCATCTCGCTGATCTGGCCATAGCCCTTCTCGTCCCAGAACAGGTTCGTCTCACCCTTCCAGAGGCTTTGGTGACAGTGCATGCCCGAGCCGTTGTCGCCGAAAATCGGCTTGGGCATGAAGGTTACGACCTTCCCATGCTTGCGCGCGACGTTGCGGAGGATGTACTTGTAATACATGAGGCTGTCTGCCAGCTTGGTCAGCGGGCCGAACCTCAAGTCGATCTCGGCCTGACCGGCCGTGCCGACCTCGTGATGATGGACCTCGGTCGTCACGCCGACCTTTTCCAGGGTCAAGATCATCTCGGAGCGCAGATCCTGGAACTGGTCGGCCGGCGGGCAGGGGAAGTAGCCTTCCTTGTGCCGCAGCTTGTAGCCCAGATTGGGGTTCTCCTGACGTCCCGTATTCCAGACGCCCTCGACGGAGTCAATGAAGTAATACCCTCCCTGGGCCGACTGGTCGTAGCGCACATCATCAAAAATGTAGAACTCGGCCTCCGGACCCCAGTAGCTGATGTCCGCAATGCCGCTGTTCTTCAGGTAGGCCTCGGCTTTCTGTGCGATGTGCCGGGGATCGCGCGTATAGCTCTCCCTGGTCACGGGGTCCTGCACGTTGCAGATCATGCTCAGCGTGGGAACCTGGAGGACCGGGTCGATGTAGGCTGTCTCCGGATCCGGGAAGAGCAGCATGTCGCTTTCCTGGATCTGCTGATAACCCCGGATGCTCGACCCATCGAACCCGAGTCCATCAGTGAACATATCATCCGAGAGCTCTCTCGCTGGGAGCGAGAAATGCTGCCAGACCCCGGGAAGATCGACGAACCGAAGGTCGATGATCTGGACATTGGCATCCTTCGCGAGTTTTTCCACGTCTTTGGACGTCTTTGGCATGTTGTCCCTCCCTCATTGAGACGTCGATACCGCAACCGCGCCAAACGGCGACGCGCCGGGACGACTCTCGTGTCATAGTGGGTTCCCGGGGGAAATGCAACAGGATACCCCCTTTTGGTCCTGCGTCGTTGCGAGGTAGTCAAGTCAAGCGGGAGTCAGATTTCGGTTCACCGGAAGCGAGCGAGCGGGAGGACAACAGCCTCGGTTTGCGGCCAAGTTTTTGTTCGCTGAATCTCCTGGGGGCGGTGCCCACGAACGATTCGATCTCGCCTCCGGCAGCAGAAACGGCGCCCTCGCGAGCAGTCAACGACACCGGTTCAGTCCTTGCTCGTACTCAGCTTGCCCCGAACCGGAAAGTACGATCGCGCTGACCGTCACTCACGTCAGGGGCGAAAACCCCGTAGTTTCTCTCCTTCTCCCGAAATCCACTAAATTGCGAATTGCATGAGACCGATTTCAGGTGTGGAGACAGTGCGTCGTGGATTCCTCTCCCTCGGCGATCCCGGTAAGAGTCAAAGTAGGACACGGCCGGCAAAAGATCTGCGCGGCCGGTCACGCGGAATACGTGGAATGAAAGTTGACCTGAGAGAAGGGAGGGCCCTGCCCACTCGTCGGGCTGACGTGTTTCATAAGTGCTCTGATTGGGAAGACGGCCCTGGGGCGCCGGCCGCTTACAAGCACGTGAGCCGGGGCTGACAGATAACCAGTTGGAACGATATTTTCTCAAGATTTCCGTGCCGATCAAGAAAGTCTGTGGAGGATCCCAGGATGAGGATTCCGCACGCGGATGGTTTATTCAAGGGAGCGATCATCGCCCTCTTGCTCATGATATTCACGGGTCCCGTTCAGGCGCAGGTCAGTCCGACGGTCGGGTCGAACGCCGCCTCTGACACGCCGGCGAAGCCTGCGTCAAGCGCGGCATGGTCCAAGTACTACGGTGGACCTCGGACCGAGGCCAGCCTCCGAACAGCTCGGCCGAATGCGGTAGTCGCGGCGGCCACGGGTGGGGTTCGCCGGGTCCAGTCCGGCGCGGCAGACGCGGCTGCACAACCCCCTGCGCCCGCCGCTCAACCAGCGGACGCTGCCTCTCCGACCGCGATCGAACCGGGAGAGCCGGGATCGAACGCGAGCGACCTGAGCCTCCCCGCCTCCGAGCGGGCTTTCGGTGGTGGTGAGCCGACCACGTCGGCCGCTGCCGCCGAGGAGACCAAGGCCGAGGAAGAGAAAAAAGACTCGCGCGGACTGCTGATGAAGGCGTTCGATGTCCCCGAGGACGCCGGCTGGCGGATCTTCGGCTGGATCGAGAACAGCTTTACCGGCAACGCCAACGGACGTGGCAACGGCCTGAACTTCGGCGTCAATCCGAACTTCAAGGCCAACCAGTGGATGGGGAACCAGTATTACCTCGTCTTCGAAAAGCCCCTGAAGCAGGATGACACCGTCAACTGGGGCGTCCGCATGGATAACCTGTTCGGCAACGACTGGCAGTTCAACTACATGCAAGGATTCTTGAACCGCGTATTCACACCGGGCTCGTTCACCGGCTACGACATCGCCCAGTTCTACGGTGAGGTGCACCTGCCGATCCTGACCAAGGGTGGGTTTGACGTCAAGGCAGGCCGGTGGTACACCCTGGCCGGCTATGAAGTGGTGCCGGCGACCGGACGTCCGCTGCTCTCGGTTCCTTACATGTTCAACTACGGTCAGCCGTTCACTCACATGGGCGTCGTGACCACCTGGCACGTCACGGACAAGTTCAATCTCTACAACGGCACGATCAATGGCTGGGACCGGTTCATCGACGAGCACTACAAATGGGGCTACATCGGCGGCTTCTCCGCGACCTCCAAGGACGAGAAGACGAGCCTGGCGTTCACCTGTGTCTGGGGTCCGAACCAGTTCCCCAGCCAGTTGCCCGCAAATCAGCCAATCTACCCGACCGGATACGTGAACGTCCCCTCAATTGCGGGCTTGAGGAATCCGGGCTATGCTCGCAACGATCGCACCCTCTTCACCTGGGTCTTCACTCACAAGTGGAATGACAAGCTGACCGAGGTCATCGAAACCGACCAGGGCATGGAGCGCGCGATTCCCGGCCTCGGAGCCCCGATCGTCAACGGCGTACCCCAGAACGGCACGCCCAAGCAAGACACCTGGTACAGCTTCGGCAACTGGTTCCTCTATAATTTCAATGACAAGCTGATGGGGGTCTGGCGGTCGGAAGTGTTCTGGGATACCAACGGTGCCCGCACCGGCAAGCTGGTGGGCGACACGTATTATGAGCAAACCATCGGCGCCCAGATCAAGCCGTACGAATGGCTCTGGATCCGGCCCGAGGCCCGCTACGACTGGTCGCAGTTCCACCCGGCATACAGCAACGACACGCGCAAGTCACAGTTGACCCTCGCGTTCGACGTGATCTTACTCTTCTGAAACGCTCGGCCAAGGAGACGCGAGGCCCCGTCCGTTCGGCTGCCGACCCGGCGACCGGACGGACGGGGTTGATCGTCTGGTCACGGTGAGCCCTACGTTTCCACGTTCCGGCCCGGGACGAAGGCTTCGTCAAATGGCCGCCCCGCCCCGCTCCCCGGTCCGGATGCGGATGCATTCCTCCAGAGGAAGAACGAAGATCTTGCCATCGCCGATCTTGCCGTCGGGCTCGGTCCGGCCTGCCTTGAGGATCGCCTGGATCGTGGGCTCGACGAAGTCTTCATTGACTCCGATCTCGATCTGAAGCTTCTTGAGCAAGTTCACCTTGATCTCGGTCCCCCGGTAAACCTCGGTGAAGCCAAGTTGCCGGCCGAAGCCGCGGACTTCCAGCACCGTGAGCCGGAAGACCTCGACCGAGACGAGCGCCTCTTGCAGAGCTTCCAACTTGTCCGGCTGGATGATGGCTATGATTAGTTTCATGATCGAGTGTTGCTCCCAAGGGGCATTGCCCAGATTCACTCCTGTCGAGCGTGGGCAGAGAATCGGTTGAGAACCGGAACCAAGACCGCCAGGTGAAGTAAGCCCATCAAACTTCTGGCAACTACCACGCGCGACCTGAAAAGACTGCAATTCTAACGGAGCCTGGGGTTCCAGCCGCGGAATCTCAGGCAATCGGGTTGCTCGGTCTTGCAAGCCCGGCGGATCTCGGTCGCGGTGCGGCACTGCGTGAAAAGTTGGACGGGATGAGATTCGATCTTTCAGCTATCGTAGATGATTCATACGATTGCGTAGCAAATTAGCAATTTCGCCAATCTTTGAGGCAATCCCCATGGTGGCTTTCGTTCTCTTGTGCAAGATGAATTTCCTGTGAAAGCGTCGATTCGTCCCACTTCGGGAAGCCGAAATGCCTGGCAGGAAACAGTCGCTTCTTAACTGGCTCCGCTTATCCTTGCAAGTCCTTTGCCTACCTCGATCGTCAATTGGCTGACGATCCATCCATCATATTGGGG
>JBAUOX010000660.1:0-5789 GCA_049579985.1 Isosphaeraceae bacterium
CGCCCGGGCTGATTCGCCTGCCGCCGCTCCAGGATTTCCTTGCTCAAAGTTGAAACGTTTGGTAAATTTAAGTGCCATCATCGATATGTTCATCCGCGTCGTCGGCCCGCGGTCGGGAATGACCGAGTCGGTCGTCTTGATGTCCCATTGTGGATCGTGCAGCCGTACTTGACGCCATGCCGGGTTCTCGCGCCCTCTGAGCGCGCGGACAGGGCCATTATCGGGAAACGCCGTCGAGTGGATCGTAGGGACGGTCATGGCGGGTGCGCCCTCCCGGTCAGCGCTCGACGTTCATCTCTGGAGATCATCGGCCATGGCAAAGAATCGGGATTGGACGGAGATCCTCATCCGGCGGGGGGTCATCGGCCCCGATCAGCTCAAGGAAGCGCAGCGGGCGGGGGGAGCGGTCGAGGACTCGCTGGTGAAGCTCGGCTACGCCGAGGCCGAGGACATCATAAAGGCCAAGGCCGAGCAGCACGGCCTGCCCTTCATCGAGCTCCGCGAGATCGAGATCCCGCCTTCGGTCACCGAGCTGGTTCCGGAGTCGCTGGCCCGCGAGAACATCGTCATGCCGCTGGCTCAAGGCAGCGGTACCATCAAGGTGATCATGCATGACCCGCTTGGCTTCGAGACGATCGAGAAGCTGCGGTTCGTGCTCAACCGCGAGATCGAGGTCGCGCTCGCGCCCAAGGAAGCGATCGTCGAGGCCATCAACAAGTATTACGGAAGGTCCAGCGGCGAGACCGAGTCGGTGGACTCGATGCTCCAGGAGTTCACGGACACGGCGATCGACTTTGCCGAAGATGCGGGTGCGGGTGGCAGGCCGGGCACCACCAACACCCTGGAAGAGGGAGACGCGCCGGTCATCAAGCTGGTGCACTTGATCATCCAGGAAGCCGTGACGATGCGGGCCTCGGACATCCATATCGAGCCGTTCGCCGACCGGGTTCGAATTCGTTACCGGATCGACGGCGTGCTCATGGAGCGCGACTCGGCGCCGCGCCGCTTGCTCGGCGCCATCGTCAGCCGTCTCAAGATCATGGGGTCGATCGACATCGCCGAGAAGCGGCGGCCGCAGGACGGCCGGATCAAGATCCTGGCCGCCGGCAAGGATATCGACCTGCGTGTGAGCATTCTACCAACCACGCATGGCCAGTCGGTGGTGATGCGGATTCTCGACCGCGACAACATCAAGGTCGGGCTCCAGGACCTGGGCTTCGCCGACGACGACTTCGCCCGGTTCAAGACCATGGTCAAGCGGCCCAACGGGATCTTGCTGGTGACCGGGCCGACCGGTTCGGGGAAGACGACCACGCTCTACGCGGCGCTCAACGAGCTGAACCGGCCCGACGTCAAGATCATCACGGCCGAGGATCCGGTCGAGTACTACCTTCCGGGAGTGAACCAGTGTGAGGTAAAAGCCAAGATCGGCATGACCTTCGCGCGGATCATCCGGGCGATGCTGCGACAAAACCCGAACATCCTTCTGGTGGGCGAAATCCGCGATTTGGAGACGGCCGAGACCGCGATTCAGGCCTCACTGACAGGACACCTGGTTTTCAGTACGCTGCATACGAACGATGCGCCTAGCGCCATTACACGTCTGGTCGATATCGGCATTCAGCCCTTCCTGGTGGCCAGCTCTGTGCTTGCAATCATGGCGCAACGCCTGGTGCGGAAAGTTTGTCCCAAGTGCAAGGTGCGCTACGAGCCGCCCGCGCACATTCTCGCGGGTCTGGGGCTGCGGCCGGAACTGGCCAAGAAGGCCAACTTCATGAAGGGCAAGGGGTGCAACAACTGCAACAAGAAGGGCTATCGCGGCCGGATGGGAATCTTCGAGCTCATGACCTTGACCACCCAGATCCGCGAGCTGACGTTCAAGGGAGAATCCACCCAGGTGATACGTAGATTGGCTCGCAAGCAGGGGATGCGCACTCTGTTCGAGGACGGGATCATCAAGGCGATCAAGGGTCAGACGACCCTCGACGAGGTCCTTCGGATCACACAGCACGATATGGTTTCCGAGGGGTTGCTCGCCGGCAAGAAGGAATAGAAGTAGCCAGAGATAGCGGCATCCCCAGTCAGTATGGATGTGGCTGCCGGGTGCTGACCCCACCAGGCAGCGCCGCTTCGCCCGGGGCGGCGAGTCGACCGGTCGTCATTGCACGCTGCCATGATCCTTGATCCGATCGCCCCGGAGCGAAATAATTAGGAGTTGTCTGAGCGGCATTGCTCGTTTCCTGACTCCAAGACGAGGGACTGGAATTCGGTGGACACCTGGCTTCCAGGACAAAGTCAACCCCCTGAGGATCGGCAGTGGCTGGCGGGTGAACGTTCCATCCATGTCTCCGCGGGAGGTCTGTGACGGCAATGGGCACGGTGCTCATCGATAAGCTGCTTCAAACAGTTTGCACCCAGAAGGCCAGCGACCTGCACTTGACCGTGGGAAGCCAGCCGGTGATCCGGCTGCACGGTCACATGCGGCCATTGGCCACCAAGGTCCTTGAGTCCGCCGACACCGCGGCGCTCATGAAGAGCATCACGCCGGAGCGCTGCCAGCAGGAGTTGCAGGAGGTCGGCGGAACCGACTTCGGCTTCGCCTTCGGCGACATGGCCCGGTTCCGGGTCGCCGTGTTCAAGCAGCGCGGCAATATCGGCCTGGTGCTGCGGCGGATCCCCAACGAGTTTCTCACCTTCGAGCAGCTCGGCTTGCCGGCGATCATCGGCGACTTGATCAAGCTCCCGCGTGGTCTGATCCTGGTCACCGGCCCCACCGGGTCGGGCAAGACGACCAGCCTGGCCTCGATGGTCAACTGGATCAACAACAACATGGACCGCCACATCATCACGATCGAGGACCCGATCGAGTATTACCACAAGCACAACAAATCGATCATCAACCAGCGCGAGATCGGCATCGACGTACCCGACTTCCCGGAGGCGATCCGCCGGGCCTTGCGAATGGACCCCGACATCATCATGGTGGGCGAGATGCGCGACCTGGCGACGATTTCGGCCGCGATCACGGCCGCCGAGACCGGGCACATCGTCTTCGCCACGCTCCACACCAGCTCGGCCGAGAGAACCGTGAACCGGATCATCGACGTCTTCCCCAAGGAGCAGCAGGACCAGATCCGCACCCAGCTCTCCGTCGCCATCATCGGCATCCTGTGCCAGGCCCTGCTGCCGCGCAAGCCCAAGGGGCTGGTCGCCGCCTACGAGATGCTGGTGGTCACCCCGGCGATCTCCAACCTGATCCGCGAGAACAAGACGTACCGCATCGACTCGTCGATCCAGACCGGCCGCAAGCACGGCATGATCCTGCTCGACGAGAGCCTTTTCAACCTCTGGAAGCAGGGCCTGGTCGAGGAAAACGAGGTCATGTACAAGTCGAGCAAACCCAACGACCTGAAAGCGCGGATCGAGAAAGCCAAGATGGGAATTTTCGACGACGAGTCGGCCCAGGACGCAGAGTAGAAATGATCGCCCGCCCGTGGAGTTGCGAGTGAAAACCGGGAGGAGCGGCCAGCGGCCAGTGAAGACCGGGAAGCCATCTGCTTTTGATTGTCTGACGACTCGCCACTCGTAACTCGCCACTCGACTATTGCTGACCACTCGCCACTCGCCACTCGCAACCTCAGACTGGGATGCTCAGGCATGGCGCGACGAATCGGCACGATCATGGTGGACATGGGGTATCTCGACGAGGATGCCCTCTGGAAGATCCTCGAAGAGCAGAATCGCTCCGGCACCGAGCTGCTGGGCAAGATCGCCGTGCGGATGGGCCTGGCGACGGAAGAGCAGGTGCTCAAGGCACTCGGCGAGCAGCTTGGCATGAAGGTGATCAAGCTGAACGACATCACCATCCCGGCCGAGATGACCGAGCTGGTGGGCGAGAGCATGGCCACCGCCTACAAGGTCGTGCCGCTCTCCCAGAACAAGAAGGACAAGAGCGTCACGGTGGTCATGGCCGAGCCCCAGAACCCCTCCACGATCGACAGCCTGCGGCTGTTCCTGGGCGTGGACGTGAAAGGGGCGGTCGCCTCCGAGGCGGACGTGATGGCCGCCGTCGAGCGGCTCTACGCCGGGCATCACGAGTCGATCCAGGACGTGGTCAAGCAGATCGAGGAGGACAAGGGTCTGGCGCAGCTTGCCAACCGGAACCAGAACACGATCGACCTCGACGCGATCGAGGAGATGTCCGAGGCCGCGCCGGTGCGCAAGCTGCTGAACATGGTCTTGCTGCTGGCCATCAAGGACAAAGCCTCCGACATCCACTTCGAGCCGTTCGAGGAAGAGTACAAGATGCGGTACCGGGTCGATGGTATCCTCTACGAGCTGGTCCCGCCGCCGCGGCACCTGGCGCCGGCCATCGCCAGCCGCATCAAGGTCATGTCCAACCTCGACATCGCCGAGCGCCGGCTGCCCCAGGACGGCAAGATCCAGCTCGCCCTGGGCGGCAACAACGTGGACATCCGGGTCTCGACCCTGCCCACCATGTTCGGCGAGAGCGTGGTGCTGCGAATCCTCGACCGTTCGGTCGTCCAGCTCGACCTGCGCAAGCTCGGCATGCCCGAGGATACGCTGGCCCAGTGGATGGAAGTCATCATGAAGCCCAACGGCATCATCCTGGTGACCGGGCCGACCTCCTCGGGCAAGACCACCACGCTGTACGCGACGCTCAACGAGCTGAACAAGATCGAGGACAAGATCATCACCACCGAGGAGCCCGTCGAGTACGAGGTCGAGGGCCTGATCCAGGTGCCGATCAACCCCGACATCGGCGTGACCTTCGCCAGTTGCCTGCGGTCGATCCTCCGCCAGGACCCGGACAAGATCCTGGTCGGCGAGACTCGCGACCTGGAGACGGCCGAGATCTCGATCCAGGCGTCGCTCACCGGGCACATCGTCTTCACCACGCTGCATACCAACGACGCGCCCTCGGCGATCACCCGGCTGCGCGACATGGGCCTGCCCACCTTCCTCATCACGGCCACCGTCGAAGCCGTGCTGGCCCAGCGCCTGGTGCGGAAGATCTGCAACTCCTGCCGGACCGAGTTCACCCCCAGCCGGGAAGTCATCATGGAGCTGGGGCTGACCGCCGAGCAGGCCGCCGCCCAGAAATGGTTCTACGGCAAGGGCTGCAGCAAGTGCAACAACACCGGCTACAAGGGCCGCATGGGAATCTACGAGCTGGCCCTCATGAACGATAACCTCCGCGAGATGATCGTCGCCGAGGTCTCGCTCGACGAGTTCCGCAACGCCTGCCGCAAGTACGGCATGCGCACCCTCCGCGAATCCGGCCTCCAGGCCATCAACCTCGGACAGACCAGCATCGAGGAAATCGTTCGGGAAACCTTGACGGAAATATGATGATGGGAGTTGCTGGTTGCTAGTTGCTGGTTGCTAGTGAGAACCGGGAAGAAACATGCCATCTACCATCCGCCATGGACCTACTAGTACTACAGCGCTGGATCGGAGTTCCCGACTTTCCATTCGAGTCGGCGGGAACCGGGCTTACAAGCCTGAAGCGCCAGCGAAGGGCCTTCTCGAATCCATATCAATCAATGCCCTTCGCTTGCGCTTCAGGCTTGTTGTACGCGACTTCCCCGGCATCGTTTGCATTCTAGACGGCGATCGATATGGCGCTGTAGAATTAGATCAAGTGGAATCCAGCATATGACGACATCGCTACGAACTCTAACCCTAAAACCAGCGAGGTTTTGGCCCTGTATTCTGAACCCGGCGAAGACTACCGTCCTTTGCGGCCTCGGCCTTTCGCCGGCGCC
>JBAUOX010000661.1:0-5930 GCA_049579985.1 Isosphaeraceae bacterium
GGCGGCACCGCAAGATGACGCAGGGTTTGCTGGACTTGAAGCGGCTGTACTGGAACTTACACCAGTTCCGGGCCGGGCACCGAAAGAATCAGACGCCGTACGGCCTGCTGGGCCTGAAGTTGCCCGCATTGAGCTTCTGGGAGTTCCTCAGGATGACTCCGGAAGAATTGCGCAAACAACTGTCCGCTACAGATGATGTGCCGTGAGATGGTCCCTAAGCAACTATCCGAAAACGGGGTGTAACCCCCGTAAAATCCAGGACTTGAGAGCGTTTTCGGATAGTTACTAAGAACACGAGCAGGGCTCCAATCCGGTAGACTACCGGCTGAGTGCCGCTCCGCCAGTGTTCAGCCGGGTCAGCTCAATTCAAGCTTTCGGCGATTCTTACGGAAGCGCGCCCGGTAGGATTCGAACCTACAACCTTCGGATTCGAAGTCCGCGACTCTATCCGTTGAGCTACGGGCGCAGCGCGTAAAGCCCGCATGGCGGACCCTACCGGCTAACAAGTATAGCGACACCGGGGACCGTGACAAGGCTCCGGCTCGAGCACTCGGGCACGGCGACAGAGGGCCTGGCCGCAATGAGGCCGGTACCATCGGCCCTTCCCGAAGATGAAGCCTTGATGAATGCATCTTGTCGCTTGCTTGACGGTTAAGGCTTGAAAGCACTATCTTAAATAGATCGACATTGAACCGTCTTCCCACACGGGATCCCCCGCGCATCGAAACGAGAGAGCCAAGATCATGGGCTGCATCGGCTCAGCAGCCACGCCGATCGCAGCCTTGACTCAGGGGCACCCTCGATGATGACCTCCAGGAAACTGGTCGACTACGTAACGGCCGAGCCATTTCGCCCTTTCCGCATCAAGATGGCCAGCGGACAGTCGTTCGATATCCGGCATCCCGAAATGATTCTCGTCGGGCGGACTTCCGTCCGGGTCTACACGGCGACCGGTGACGACGACAATGAGAAATGGCACGACGTATCTCTGATGCTCATGGAGACGATCGAACCGTTGAGTGCTGCTGTAACCCCTTGATTTTCACTTCGCGCGTTTGGGTACTCGGAGAAACTTCGGAAGTCGCATGAGCAAGATTCCAACGCAAAAAGGGACGGTTTCGTTTGTCAGCCTCGGCTGCTCCAAGAACCTTGTCGATTCCGAGCGAATGCTCGGATTGCTGGCGCAGGACGGGTTTGTGCTGGTGCCCGAGGGACAGGAATCGGACCTCGTCATCGTCAATACCTGCGGGTTCATCGACGCGGCCCGGCAGGAGTCGTGCGGGGTCATCGAGGAGCTGCTCGGGCGGAAACGCGCCGGGCACGTCAAAGGGGTCATCGTCGCCGGCTGCCTGGCCGAGCGGCAGAAGGATGTCCTGCTCGATCAGTTCCCCGAGGTGGATCAGGTCGTGGGCGTCTTCGGCCGCGAGGAGATCGCGCGCATTTCCGAGCGAATCCTGGGTGGGCTGCACGAGCAGCGCTCGGTCTTCCGCCCGGCGCCGGTGCAAGCCCAGGACGACCGCGCGCGGCTGCGGATCACGCCGCGCCACCTTGCCTACCTGAAGGTCTCCGAAGGATGCGATCGCCTTTGCACCTTCTGTGCCATCCCCTACATGCGGGGCAAGCATGTGACCAAGCCCATCGAGCGCGTACTCGAAGAGGCCCGCGAGCTGGCCGGCGACGGCGTTCGTGAGCTGATCCTGGTCGCGCAGGACATGACCTATTACGGTGTCGATCTCTACGGCCGGCCGCGGCTGGCCGAATTGCTCCGCGAGCTGGACCAGATTGAAGAGCTCGACTGGATCCGCATCCTCTACAACTACCCGAGCTACTTTACCGATGAACTCTACGAGGTGCTGGCCGGCGCGCGGCGAATCATCCCCTATCTCGATATGCCGCTCCAGCACATCAATGACCGCTTGCTCAAGATGATGAACCGGCGGCACACCCGCGCCGAAACCGAGGCGATCATCGACCGGTTGCGGATAACCATCCCCGGCCTGGTCCTGCGGACGACGCTCATCGTGGGGTTCCCCGGCGAGACCGAGGCCGAGTTCGCCGAGCTGCTCGACTTCGTGGGTCAGACCCGGTTCGAGCGCCTGGGGGTCTTCGCGTACTCGTTCGAGCCCGATACGCCGGCGGCGAAGCTGCCCGACCACCTGCCCGAGGACCTCAAGCAAGACCGGCGAGAGCGAGTGATGGCGGTCCAGCAGCTCATCGCCGAGTCGTTCAACCGGACGCTGGTGGACCGGACGCTCGACGTGCTGATCGACGCTCGCGCGCCGGGGCGTAAGGACCTGTGGGTGGGCCGGACCTACACCGACGCCCCCGACGTGGACGGACTGACGCTGGTTCCGGGCACCGACTTTCAGCCCGGCGACATGGTCTCCTGCCAGATCGTGGACGCCCAGGGCTACGACCTGGTCGCTCGCCCGGTCTCTACCTCCGCGGCGCCGCGACGGAGGCGGGCCCGTCCCCGGCCGCGCAAGAAGCCGACGGCCTCCTTGACCATCCTGGACGGGATGCCATGACCCGCAGCCACGACCGCGGCTCGATGGCCGCAGCGGAAACCGCCGCCGAAATTGACCAGCCCCGGTTCTGGAACGTCCCCAACTCGATGACGGTGGCAAGGCTGGGGCTGGCCGCGGTTGTCTTTGCGTTCATGGGACTGGACCAGTACGCGATCGCCTTGGCCGCGTTCATCCTCGCCGCGCTGTCCGACGCGCTCGACGGCTACTTCGCGCGGCTGCTCAAGCAGGACACGCCGATCGGCCGCCAGCTTGACCCCCTGGTTGACAAGGTCATCGTCTCGGGCTGCTACATCTACCTGGCGTCGATTTCTGAAAAGACGGGTGTTTATCCCTGGATGGTCACGGCCATCGTGGTCCGCGAGCTGCTGATCCAGGGTCTGCGCAGCCTGCTCGAAGGGCAGGGAAAAGCGTTCGGGGCCAGGCTGGCCGGCAAGCTCAAGACCACGGTGCAGTGCTGCTCGATTTCCGCCGCGCTTCTGGGGCTCTCCCTGACGTCACCGCCAGGATGGCTGCTCTGGGTCCGGGACATCTCGACCTGGCTGGCGGTTGCCTTGACGATCTACAGCGGTGTCATTTATCTTGTGAACGCGATGCCCGCTCTGCGCAGCCAGGCCACGAGGGATTGACATGGAATGGATTGAATCTCTGATCCTCGGCATGGTGCAGGGCATCACCGAGTTCTTGCCGGTCTCCAGCGACGGCCATCTGGTCATTACGCAGCAGATCTTTGCCTGGCTGACCGGCAGACCGCACAGCGGTGAGGAGAACCTGTTTTTCGACATCATGCTGCACGTGGGGACGCTGGCAGCGATTCTCCTCCATTACCGAAATTCGATCATGGCCGGGGCGCGGGGATTCCTGCTGGGAGCGAAGGACGCGTCCCCGGGTTTCGAGCGCGCTTCGGTCTGGCGGGTGGGGCTGCTGGCGATTGTCGCCACGCTGCCCTTGATCCCGCTGAAGCTCTTCTTCATCGACTGGATCAAGGAGACTTTCAAGAGCAGTCAAGCGGCCGGCATCGGCTTCCTCATCACGGCCGCCGTCTTGCTGCTGGTGGGCCTGAAGCTGCGTGGACCGGCAGGGAAGAAGGGGCCTGCCGAGACGACCTTTTTGGACGCGCTCTTGATCGGCCTGGCCCAGATGTTCGCCCCGTTGCCCGGCGTGAGCCGCAGCGGCCTGACCATCGGCTCGGCGCTGGCACTCGGGTTCTCCCCTGTCTGGGCCGTCGGTTTCAGCCTCCTGATCGCGGTCCCCGCGATCTCCGGGGCAGCCCTGTCCGAACTGAAGGACACGCTCACGGGCCCCCGCGCGCTGGCGCTGACGCCCGATCGCATCGCCCAGACGGTGGTCGCGACGATCGTGGCCGGTGTGGTCGGCTACATGGCCATTCTCTGGCTGATAAGAGTTGTTCGGGCCGGGCGGCTATGGTATTTTTCTGTATACTTGATCATCCTGGGGAGTGTGGTCCTGGTTGTTTCGTCGAAGTCCGGAGGATCGCTCGATGCCCGCCCACCACAGGCTTTGGACCGGCCCGCCGGGAGCCGCGCTGCGGGACTGCCTGCTGGCGGAGCTGGGAGGCGAGCCGGGGGGGCTCTGGATCGTGCCCACGCCGCTGGCGCGCGACCAGGTGGCCCGCGAGCTGGCGATCGGAACCAGGGCCGGAGGGAAAGAGCCTCGGGTCTACTCCTGGGACGATCTCTGGCGTGAGATCTTCAGCCGGGTCAGCCAAGGACCGTCATGGCTCTCCGAGTCAGCGGCCCGGGCAGTCTTTCGTGAAGCGGTTTCACAGGTCCACAACCAGGGGCTGATCCGGTCGATCGATGCTGTCATCGACTGGCCGGGATACCGCAGGAGGCTTCGGGACCGCATCCGGGCCTGGACGATCGCCGAGCGTTCTCCCCGAGAGCGCGGGGTTGGTCCTGGCGATTCTGATCCCATTGAAGCCGCGGAATGGACGACCTACGTTCGCTATCGTGAGCTGCTGGCCCGGCTCGGCGCTGAGGATGACGCGGGGATCTCGGTCTGGGCGTCGAAGCACCTGGTCCGAGGTGATCGTCCGGGCGCTCGAGCCCGATCGAACCCTCCGGAGTCGTGGACATTTCTCGAATATGAGGGATCCACGCCCGCCCACCTTCGTGTGCTGGAGCATGCCCTGCGGCGGGGCGGGCCGGTCCAGGTCGCCTTGACGTGCGAGTCGGACCCCGCGATCGGGGAGGTTTATCTCGCGGCCGCATCGGTTCGCGCCCGACTGCTCGACCAGGGATTTGTCGAGACGGAGATGAGTTGCCCGGGCGAGCGGCCCGCCGGGCTGCGCTCCATGGAACATGTGCTTTTCCGCGACTCTCCGGGAAGCGAGCCCACGGTGTCGGACCCCCAGGGCCTGGCCGTCTTTGGGGT
Source organism: Isosphaeraceae bacterium (assembly GCA_049579985.1). Lineage (GTDB taxonomy): Bacteria > Planctomycetota > Planctomycetia > Isosphaerales > Isosphaeraceae > Aquisphaera. Next base: position 4,923 of record JBAUOX010000661.1, read on the forward strand.
ACCACAGGGAGAGGGAATGGGCCGGCTAGTGGCCCGCCAGGTTCGTGTTCTCCTTCAAGCAGGGGTGCCCGGCGAGGCGATCCTGATCCTGTTTCGCAAATGGAGTGAGCAGGCCGATCTCGTCGTCGAAGTCTTGCGTTCCTGGGGTTTGAACGCACACGCCGATGAGCGCGCATCGCTTCAGGCCGAGCCTGCCGTGTCGGCTTTGCGAATGGCCGCGCGCCTGCCGCTCCAGGAGTGGGAGACAGAGCAGGTTGTGCGACTGCTCAGAAACGGGCAGGTCCGCCCGGCCTGGCCGAATTGTGATCGACTGGCCCTTGCCTCCGCCGCCTCGGCCATCAAGGCGACCTCCGCCTTCCGGGGCCGCCAGCAACTGCTTCGGGAGCTGGATCGGGCTTTGCAGCAACCTCCTCGCGATCAGAGAACCCCGTTGGAACGGATCGGGCAGGCCCGCGAGCTCGTTGAACAGCTCTTCGGCTTGCTGGGCCCGATGGAGCAAGCGCGACCATGGTCAGGCCATGTCGCTCAGCTTCGCCAGGTCGCCCGGGGTCTTGGGCTGGACGCGGCCGGCGCGACATGCCTCGATACGCTCTGGGATTCCCTTGACGATCACGCCGATGTCCTGGACCGTCTGGGACGGGGGGGCGAGCTGGTAACCTGGTCTGACTTCGTGGAGGAAATGGATGCGATCGTGGCCGAGATTCCCATCGACCCAACCACTTCTGCCCCGGGTTCGATCCAGGTAACGACGGTCGAGAGGGCGGCGGGGGCCAGGGCGGATCACGTCATTCTCGCCGGCCTGGTGGAAGGATCCTTCCCGGAGCGAGGATCGATCGAGCCATTCCTGGCGATTCGGACCGGCGAGGCACCGGATCTCCCTTGCCGCACGGCCTATGGAAAAGAGATGTGCCGATTCTTGCGCGTCCTGGGTGCCGCGGGGTCCAGCCTGACTCTGGTCTATCCGACGACCGACGACAAGGGTCAGGAGCTTCTGCGGGCGGGGTTTCT
>JBAUOX010000662.1:0-4097 GCA_049579985.1 Isosphaeraceae bacterium
TCTGTTGACCGTCTTGCGGTACATCGAGCGGAATGCTGTGGGGGCCGGGTTGGTCGCGCGGGCGGAGCACTGGCGCTGGAGCGGCCTGTGGGCGAGGATGCATGGAGAAGATGCGATCAAGGCCATCGTATCGCCTTGGCCGGTGGAACGCCCCGTGGATTGGACCGATCGCGTGAATGCGCCGCTGAGCGCGAAAGAATTCGGGCGCGTGCGGGTGAGCCTCGAGAGGGGCCGACCTTTCGGCGAAGACGAGTGGGTTCAGCGGACGGCGAGCGAGCTGAGGTTGGAGCACACCATTCGTCATTCGTCCGGAGGGCCGGCCACCCAAGCCGAGGAACTAGCCGCGTCCCCGTTTCGCTTCCAGTCCCGGCGGCTGGGGTAGGCTAGAGCCAAAGGACATCGCAATTATGACGATACAATTACCCGACAACCTGGAAAGCCCCATCCTCGCGGCTGTCCATAGCGGCCGCTATGCCTCGCTCGACGACGCGATGGCCGCGGCCGCGGCCCTGCTTGTCCAGCGCTTGAAGCAGGAGCAGGACCAGCAACCTCCAGCCGGCCAAGCTGAGGTTGTACCCACTCACAAGCCGATCTGGGAGGTGGTGGACGACCTACGTGAGGGCATCCCGCCCGAAGAGTTCGCGAAGCTCCCTGAAGACGGGGCGGAGCAGCTCGACCATTACCTCTACGGATCACCGAAGCGCCCGACCTCATGAGTAAGGTCTTCGCCGACGCCCACTACTGGGTTGCGATCATCAACGACCAAGACCAGGGCCATGCGGCGGCGAAGGCCATCAGCCGCACCCTGCAAGGGGCGACGATCTTCACCACGGAAGAGGCCCTCACCGAAGTGCTGGCGTTCTTCAGCGAGCGAGGAAGGCATCGCCGGCAACTGACGGCGGCCACCGTACGCAGCATCGCCGCCGATCCCATGATTCATATCGTCCCGCAATCGCACCAGTCATTCCTGACCGGCCTGGCCTTCTACGAAGCCCGCCCCGACAAGGGCTACAGCCTGACCGATTGCATCTCGATGCTGGTGATGCGTCAGGAAGGCATCGCTGAAATCATTACACATGATACTCATTTCACGCATGAAGGGTTTACCATCTTGCTCTAGCCGCTATCTCCTGTCGTGTCCCTCTTCCGCGGCATGGCTGTCCCCGCAAATGGGACCAGGACCAGAACTGGCCACGCACTAAACCTGGGAGGTGTGGGAAAGCTGGAAGGCCTTCAATTCGTCGCTTTCGTTTTCTGCGTCGAGGTGATAAGACAAGATCGGCGACGGTCGAATACCTCGCGTGAGCAGACCGTACCGACTTTTCTCCGCTTCTTGTGCGGAGAAAGATCTTGCTCATGCGGTGAATGAACGCTATTATTTCCGCAGAGAATGCGGAGAATAGCAGTGTACATCCACCAAAGAGACGACTGGCCCCGGTTCCACTGGGATCAGGACGGGCTTGCGAACCAGCTCGCCGCGGTGCGTCACCGTCAAGGCCGTCTCATCGGCCGGATGGAGGCCCTCGGCTTCCGGCTCCGCGAGGAAGCCGTATTGAGCACGCTGACCCAGGATGTCTTGAAATCGAGTGAGATCGAGGGGGAGATCCTCGACATCGATCAGGTGCGCTCCTCGCTAGCGCGCCGCTTGGGGCTTGATATCGGGGCCCTCACGCCGGCCGACCGGCATGTCGACGGCGTCGTCGAGATGATGCTCGACGCTACCCAGAAATATCAAGACCCGCTCACGGAGGAACGCCTGTTCGGCTGGCACGCCGCCCTGTTCCCGACCGGACGCAGCGGCATGCAGAAGATCCGAGTCGGTGCCTGGCGGGACGACAGCACAGGCCCCATGCAGGTCATCTCGGGGCCGATCGGCAAGGAGCGGGTCCACTATCAAGCACCGGCGGCCGAGCGGCTTTCGCCGGAGATGTCGCGGTTTCTGGGCTGGTTCAACGGAACGGCCCCGATCGATCCGGTGCTCAAAGCCGCCCAAGCGCACCTCTGGTTCGTGACCGTTCACCCCTTCGACGATGGCAACGGGCGGATTGCCCGGGCGATCGCGGACCTGGCGCTGGCACGCTCCGAGCAGAGCCCGAAACGCTTCTACAGCATGTCCTCCCAGATCCGGAACGAGCGGAACGATTACTACGACATCCTGGAGCGGACTGAGAAGAACATCCTGGATGTCACTCCGTGGATGCAGTGGTTCCTTGGCTGCCTGGACCGCGCCTTCGACGGCGCGGCGGCCACCTTGGCGAGCGTGCTGATAAAAGCCTGCTTCTGGGAAGTGCACGCCGGGGAGTCGTTCAACGATCGGCAGAGGAAGGTCGTGAACCGATTGCTGGACGGGTTTGAGGGCAAGCTCACCTCGTCGAAATGGGCGAAGCTTGCCAGGTGTTCGCAGGACACCGCACACCGCGATATCGTCGACCTGGTCAAGCGGGGCATCCTGGCGAAGGACGCTGCCGGAGGCCGGAGCACAAGCTACTCGCTCACCGAACCGACCGGCAAGACCGGACCAGAGTTACGATCGCCTGGATGATACTGGCTCAAAGGGCAAAGAGAGGTCGCGGCTGCGATGCCCGGGCACCAGCTTTGGGTTGTATCATTTGGCACCATGGCGATCGCGAAGGGCTTCGGGGCCCCGCAGGCCGCCCCGAACGAGCCGCAAGGCGGAGCCCAGTTCCCGAGAGCAGCTCGGCTGAGAACGATGCGATCATGCCGCGCGTACATCGCACTCCCGTGGCTTAGCGTTATAATAGGCCAGGAAGCATCTCGTCGATGACGGACGGACCGCCGATCCGGGGTGGCGAAGGGCGCGCAAGAGGTCGTCGATCATGTGGGGCTGGAATTCTCTGCTCCGCTCGGGCTCTGGAATTGCCGTGGTGGGAGCCGTTCTGGCTCTGGCCGTGGGATGGCCGCTCTCGTCGTTCCTGGGCCCCTATGTGCTCTACCTTGCCTACTTCGTATCCGCGCTCGTCGTGACACGAATTGGCGGCGATTCAGGGGCATTCTGCGTCCTTATCCTGGGTTCCTGCGCCGGCTTGTTCCGCTCTCTCCCTTTTCCTTCCGCGATGACGACTGATCCGGCCTGGGAGGCATGGACTCTGTTGCTGTACTACGGCGCGGGGGTGGCGAGCATCGTGGTTATCGATTCCGCCCGGCGATCCCGACCGAGCTCGGGGCCGCGCCTTGCCGCCCGCCCGCATCGCCAGACCGAGAGCACTCTGGCGGACGACGCGATCCCGCCCCGCGTCTTCCTCGAACAGTCGCGAGACGGGATCCATATTCTCGACAGGAACGGCAAGCTTCGCGGGGCAAATCGCAAATTCGAAGAGATGCTCGGCTATTCACATGAGGAAGTAAAGAATCTCCATGTCTGGGATTGGGACGCTCAGTGGACGCGGGAAGAGCTTTTGGAACGCATCGGCGGATCCGACTCTGGCGGCGCGTCATTCGAGACCCGCCATCGCCGCAAGGACGGCGCGGTTATTGACGTCGAGATCAGCGCCAGTCGAGTGGAGTGGAGGGGGCAATCACTGTACTACTGCGTCTCCCGGGATTTTTCTGAGCGCAAGCAGGCTGAACAAGCACTGCGCGAGAGCGAGGAGCGATTCCGTGTGCTGGTCGAGCAGGCTGCCGATGCCTTCTTCGTACTCGACAAAAAGGGCAGGTTCCTCGATGTCAATCACATGGCCTGCGAGATCCTTGGCTACTCTCCCCCAGAACTGGAGGGGATGAGCGTGGTCGACGTGCAGCAAGAGTTCGACCAGGAGGGTGTCGAGGCGTTACTTTCCCGGGTAGAATCAGGCCGGGCCTTCACAGCGCACGCGCACGCTCGGCGCAAGGATGGCACGTGTTTTCCGGTGGAAGTCCGCCTGAGCCGCTACACCATCCAGGGACAGCAACTCTTCCTCGCCCTGGTGTGCGACATCACCGAGCGCCGGACCCGCGAGCGGGAATTGGAGCAGACGAACCGGCTTTATGCCATCCTGAGCGCGGTCAACCGGACCATCCTGCGCGTCACGACGCGCGAGGATCTATTCCGGGAAATCTGCCGGATCACCGTCGAGCACGTAGGCTTCAAGGTTGTCTGG
>JBAUOX010000663.1:0-2171 GCA_049579985.1 Isosphaeraceae bacterium
GTGTTCGGGTACCGGTTGTCGGTGTGCCGGTCGGGGTTAAGCCGATCGTGGAGCCGCCAGGCGGCTTCGGTGCGCAAATTGGTAAATCGACCGGGTTCTCGCGGACGTCCCGCTCCCGCGTACCGGATGGCGTCCTTGAGTCCGACTTTTGCGAGATAGTTGTGGAAGGTCCGCCCGATCCCGATCCCGTCGTAGGAGATCCTGGAGACGTCAACTGCCCAGGCGCGAGCGAGGCGCGCGACTTCTTCCGCTGCTGAAGCCAGAGATAAAGCAGACCCGGCGACAAGATCGAGGATGCCATCTGAGTCCCTCACAAGGATTGCGGTATCATCCCGTCCGACCCCTTCGCCCAGGTCCACGGCAATCCGGCGACTACGATGTACGGGGTGGTTGGGCGGCAGGCTTGGCCGCCCGATAGTGGTTGCGAGATCGAGCCATGCGGGATCGATGAGGGCGGCTGCGGACACCTCGGGAATTTCGGCTCGGATGTGCGAGCGGACCCACAAGCTGTCTCGGCCGTAACGTCGGTAGCAGGCTTCGAGCCAGGTTCGGTCGGCGAGGCCATAGGGTGACTCTTCCCAGGTTGCGTGTGGTGATTCGGTCGAGGGGATCCGGATTGCACAGACGGCCGTGCGGGGCTCGATTCCATCAGCCCGGTCCGTGTCGGCCTGCCTGATGAGATCGACGAACCGTCCTTCAGCTCGGATCGGATTCCCGATCGCCACGAGCTTGCTATATTTGAGCGATTCCAGTGCGTCCCAGATCTCGCCTTCGACTCCTGAAGCCTCTTCCACGATCACCAGCAAGTCTTTCGCATGCTGGCCGCTGGCCCGTTCCACGCTGGTCGTCGAGTAACCCAGGGCCTGCCAGCCGGGCCGCATCTCGACCATGGCGGGGCTGGCCTTCCTGCCGCCGCTGATGCGAGGGCGAAAGGGCAGGCGGCAGCCATCGAGCGCACGCCGGATCTCTTTCCAGGTGACGCTGCCCAGGAGTGTCTGCGAGGGCCCCGTGACGATGCAGAGCGAGTCTTTCCGGGTATAAAGCCACCAGGGAACAAGACCCCCGACCCAGTAATCCTTGCCGATCGCATTTCCGGAGTACACCACCGTAACTCGGTAGTCAACAACAGAGCGGCACATGTCGATCTGCCGGCTCCAGTACGGTAGCCGGCCCAGGCAGACGTCGTTGAAGTAGTGCGGGTCATTCCGGCTCCGATTCAGGTGTTCCCGGGTTCGCTCGGTCGTGCTCTGCACTGGCAGCGTCCATTGCGTCGAGGTAGGCGGCGCCTGGCTCCGGCGGCGGCTTCTTATGGACCTGGTCGAGCTCGACTTTCCCGAGCCAGATCAATATGGTCGCGTTGCCCTTCTCGGCCGCCGCGTTCTGCTGATCGAGAAGCCACCATCGCCGCTCCGCCCTTGCTCTGGCGATAATCTTCGAAAACCGTTTGTGCAACATGCGCTCGCTGCAACCGGCGATCAGCGCAATGTCACTGGTGCTGCACCCAGCGGATGCGAGGCCGACGACTGTAACTTCCTCAAGTGTCTTCTTGGGTTGATCCATAACAGTGGCCACTCATGGGCTCTCGAGAACTTACTCCCTTGTCAGGTCAGACCGGAGAATTCGGGCGATTCTCTCGCATGCCGCAACGTACATCTGATCGAACGCGAACTGGACGCGAGAGCTGGGGTCTGTCTCGTGACTGCGGAGTTGCAGGAGGAGTGTCAGTGCCCGAATCCAAAGACGGCTCGCAACAGCCTCGTGCTCAAGGTCCGCAAAGACCTCTTCATCCGTTGCAACCTCGTCAGCTTGGGGCTCGGTTGGGGGGCTGGTGTCTGGCACGGTAGCGCCTCCTCGGGCTGGGCCGCCGCGTGCCGCTCGTAGGTGACTGGCGCGGGGATGATGGCGCCGCCATGGATTGGATAGCAGATTGCTAGGTGCCGTTCCGCAAGGTGCCGATGGCGATAGGTTGCAACTGGATTACCGTCGCCTTCAGGAAAGACCCAATACCACGTCTCCGTCACCGGCTTGGGCTTGATCGAACAGTACCCGGTTGTCAGGAAATACCAAGAAAGGAGCCGGCCGGCAATCCGCGGCCTTTGGTCTTTGCTGACTACTGACCACTGGCTGCTGTTCGATGAGGGTGTCATCGTGCGCGCCCTCCCGAGAATCCA
>JBAUOX010000664.1:0-14114 GCA_049579985.1 Isosphaeraceae bacterium
TGGGTCGATAAGAAAGGGGCACACAGTTGCGCCCAGGAGGTGGGAAAGGCGAGAGCGGGAAGCCGGAGGCGGTTCAACGAGAACCCGACGTGCTCACTCAGTCGTCAGACCAACCGAGTCTAGTGTAACAAGATCAGAGGAAAAAAAAATAGGAAATCCGACCGGCTTCATCAGGTCTTCATAGCCTGTCGCGCTGACCGCGCCTTGCGCGCGGTACTATAGGGTGAGCCAGTACGTCGGTGGCGACCGGCTGGCGACTTGCCGTTGACCCTCCTCCGGGCCCACAATGGATTCGTGGGTCGATACCTGTTCGTCGCGACCCGTGAAGCAATACCGATCCGACTCGAAAGCGCTCTTCGAAACCATGTCTCAAACTGCCGCGGACTCCAGCTCATCAACCCGCGACAAAGCTCTCACGAAAGTTTGTGAAGAGCGGGTGGAGATCGACAAGTCCGACCAGCGGGTGCGGCGGATGTTCGCGTCGATCGCGCAACGGTACGACTTGCTGAACCACCTGCTAAGCCTGAACATCGACCGCTCCTGGCGGCGGTTCACCACCCGGAAGGTTCCCCCCCAACCCGGGGTTCCGGTGCTCGATTGCTGCACCGGCACGGCTGACCTCGCCCTGGCTTATGACCGCGCCGCGAAGGGCCTCACGCGCGTCATCGGCACCGACTTTTGCCGTGAGATGCTCTTACTCGGCGAGGGCAAGGTCCGGAAGCATGGGGCAACCGGCCGCGTGGTCTTGATCGAGGGCGACACCCAGCGTCTACCGGCGCCAAGCGACACGTTCGGGGTCGTCAGTGTCGCCTTCGGCCTGCGCAATGTCCGCGACACGGTCCGCGGCATCGACGAGATGATCCGCACGGCCCGGCCGCAAGGGAAGGTCGCCATACTCGAGTTCTCTCGTCCTCGTGGGCGGTTCCTGGGCAGGATCTATCTCGCCTTCTTCCGTCACGTACTGCCGCGCCTCGGTCAGGCGATCGCACCCAATCAGGACCAGGCCTACCACTATCTTCCCCGCACCGTCTTGAGCTTTCCCGACGGCCAGGACATGATCAACCTGCTTGGCTCGCGCGGGCTGATCGAACTGCGGATGTATCCGCTCACCCTGGGCATCGCCACCTTGTACGTGGGAACAAAGCCGAGCAAGGGCGGTGCCTCGTACGGCGAGGAGCCGGCTCGATGAGCCACGACCCATCGCTGCCCGCGGCCGGCGCCCAGTCCGACCTGGTCGTTGCCATGACCGGCGCCAGCGGCGCTCCTTACGCCGTTGGATTGCTTCGAACCCTCGCTCGCCTGGGCCGGACCATTCACCTGACCGCCAGCCCCAGCGCGGCCCAGGTGCTGCACCAGGAGACCGGCTTGTCGCTGTCGCTCAAACGGTTCGATCCCCTGATCTTCGGTGACCTTGCGCCCGGCCGCCTGATCTATCACCATCACGCGGACTTCACGGCGGGCATTGCCAGCGGGTCGTTCCTCACAGGCGGCATGGTCGTCATCCCCTGCAGCATGAGCACGCTCGGGGCGATCGCGCATGGCGTGACGACCAACCTGATCACCCGCGCGGCCGATGTCCATCTCAAGGAACGGCGCAAGCTCATCCTCGTGCCGCGCGAGACCCCGCTAAGCCTGATTCACCTGGAAAACATGGTGCAAGTGAGCCGCGCCGGGGCGGTCGTGCTGCCCGCGATGCCCGGCTGGTATCACCGCCCGCGTCGACTCGACGACCTGGTCGACTTCATCGTCGGGCGGATCTGCGACCAGCTCGGTATCGTCAATTCCATGATCGCACGATGGGGCGGCGAGGACGTCGGGGCGGAAGCAGCCTTTGATCGGCCCAGAGAATAACCGGAGGCCTGAGCCAGTGAACACGGCGATCGCACGCGAGTATCTCGATCTGGTCAAGTTTCACCACACCCTCTTCGCCTTGCCCTTCGCGCTCTTGGGGGCCGCGCTGGCGGCCGTCAGCCCGGACGGTTGGCGGGGGCGCGCACAAGACTGGGTCGGAATCGTCCTCTGCATGGCCACGGCTCGCTCCGCCGCGATGGCCTTCAATCGCCTGGTGGATCGCGACTACGACGCTCTCAATCCGCGGACGGCGGGACGCCACCTGCCCACCGGCCGGCTCTCCGTGCGGTCGGTGGCGCTCTTCACCGGCCTGTGCGCCGTGGCGTTCATCGCCTCGACATTGCTCTTTCTGCCCAATCGCTGGCCCCTGCTGCTGTCGGTTCCAGTCCTGATCTGGCTGCTTGGTTATTCCTATACCAAGCGGTTCACCAGCCTGGCCCATTTCTGGCTGGGGGCATCGCTGAGCCTGGCCCCGGTCGCGGCCTGGATCGCCTTGCGGGGCGGGATCGCCTGGCCGCCCTTGCTGCTGGCCCTGGCCGTACTCTGCTGGGTCTCCGGGTTTGACATCATCTACTCTTGCCAGGATGTCGCGTTCGACAACGAGGCCGGCCTGAAAAGCGTGCCCAGCTTGCTCGGCGTGCCCGCGGCCCTGCGCCTGGCGGCGCTCTGTCACGCCCTGATGATCCTGTCCCTGGTCGGGCTGGAACTGACTTATCCGCTGGGCAAGATCTTCTTCGCCGGTATCGCCGCCGTGGCCGTGCTGCTCTTCTACGAGCACGCCCTGGTCCGCCCCGACGATCTGACCCGGGTCAATCTGGCCTTCTTTCACGTCAATGTCATCATCAGCATGGGACTGCTCGTTTTCGGGCTGGCGGACCTGGTGTTTTGAAGGTCCAATGACTCTCAAAAGGCGTCATCTGTGCAGCACAGGTTGATGATCGCTTCAGTCTCGCCTAAAATCTCAGAAAGATCGCCGATCGCGACAGTCCCGATTCGAATTCAGAGTGGCCGTTGGATTCCCGTAAGTTCACGACGGATAATGCATGAGAGAAAGGATGAAGGCATGCCGACCGAGTTGACCCGATTGGTTGCGATCCGCGAGAAGGTCGAAGCCGGCCAGCGACTCAGTTTCGACGACGGCCTGGCCCTGGAGGCCTCGAACGATCTGTTTGCCCTCGGCGCGATGGCCAACCTGGTACGCGAGCGGTACAACGGCAATTTCGGATATTATAACGTCAATACGCACATCAACCCGACAAACGTGTGCGTGTACACTTGTGATTTCTGTGCCTTCCGCGCCGACCTGAACGAGGCCAAGGCTTACGTGATGGATCGGGCCGCGGTGATCGAACGGGCCAGGCAGGCCGGCGAGCGGGGGGCGACGGAGCTGCACATCGTCGGCGGACTGCATCACAAGCTGCCGTTCACGTACTATGTGGACGTGGTGCGGTGGATCAAGGAGACGGCCCCCGAGATTCACGTCAAGGCGTACACGGCGGTCGAGATCGAGTTCTTCGCCAAGATCTCCCGGCTCTCCACCGAGCAGGTCCTCAGGCAGTTGATTGACGCCGGGCTGGGCAGTCTGCCGGGTGGCGGAGCCGAGATCTTCCATCCCGAGGTTCGCGAGCAAATCTGCGGCGCCAAGGCCTCGACCGAGCAGTGGCTCGACGTCCACCGCACGGCCCACCGGTTGGGGCTGCATTCGAACGCGACCATGCTCTATGGCCATATCGACAAGCCCCTGCACCGGATCGATCACCTGATCCGCCTGCGTGAGCTTCAGGACGAGACGGGGGGGTTCCAGACGTTCATTCCCCTGGCCTTCCATCCCGACAATTCCGAGATGGCTCACATTCCCAAGCCGTCGGGCGTGATGGACCTGAAGACGATGGCCATCAGCCGCCTGATGCTCGACAACTTCCCGCACATCAAGGCTTACTGGGTGATGCTTGGCCTCAAAACGGCCCAGGTGGCGCTTTCGTTCGGGGCCGACGATCTCGACGGAACCGTCGTGCACGAAAAGATTTATCACGACGCCGGAGCAGAGACGCCGCAGGAAGCCACCGTCGCTGAGATTCGCCGGCTGATCATTGAGGCCGGCCGGGTGCCGATCGAACGCGACACACTGTACCACCAGGTCGTTCGCGACGGCAGCCGCTGGTGCAGCGGCGAGCACATCGACGTCCCCGCCCTGGCCGGTGTCGGAGCGGCACGCGATTAATACTACAGCGCTGGATCGGTGCTCCTGACTTGCCGTCCGAGTGGGCACGAACCGGGCTCACAAGCCTGAAGCGCAAGCGAAGGGCGTTTGAAAATATATATCGTTCAATGCCCTTCGCTTGCGCTTCAGGCTTGTTGCAAGCGACTTCCCCGGCATCGCTTGCATTCTCGACGGCGATCGATCCAGCGCTGTAGTATTAATCGCCTTGGCGAGGCGCGGGCCCCCACCTCTCAGTTACAGCTACAGCCCCTCCACCTCCCAACGCCTGCGATACTGGCGGTGGATGAAGCGATTGCAGATCGTAGAAAGGGACGTCACTGTCGCGGATCAACTCGACCTGTATCGATCCTCTCTCGGCTCGCGATCGCGTGAAAAAAAACGCATCGGCAGCGCCTTGACTTTGACCCAGAGCGCGGCAAAATAAACATTGCCGTAGCGGTTAAGCCCGTCTTCAAGTACCAGGGATTGAGGTCTTTGCCCTGGGGCGTCAGAAGGTCGCTTGCGACGAATCCCGGTTTCGGGAGCGCCAACCTCCTTGGGTAGACTGCTACGGTATTTTTTTGCGCGCCGATCTCGGTTCTACCGGGATCTTCCCTCGACCTTGCTCGATGACAGATAGAGAAGAAGGAATGAGCGGAGTTCTTTAGTCGTCTTGACCCTGCACATCTCAATAAACCTCGATCAACGGAGTCTGGCCGGCAACCGTATCCTTGCCCCTACCGCCCTTTTCAGTATTCTGCGACTGGACCAACTGCCCGAGCAAGTCACCCAACTTGATCTTCGTCGCCTCGAACCGGCGCACCAGAACATCCGGGTAGCTGTCACGAAACCTGATGTACTTGGGATCGTCCGGTCTGGGTCGAATGTCGGAGATATCGACGATCTTCAGGGCACCGGCGAAAGGGATTTTGTGCCGTTTGAGGCGGCGGATGGCCTGCTCGGAGAAGTCCAGGGGCAAGTCATCGCCCTCGTCGAACAACCCCCGGTTCGCTGTCTGGGCAAGCTCGACGTAAGCCGCGAGCAATAGAAGCTGACGGATGGCTTCCTTGAGCGAGCCGATGTGGGCCTTGTGGTTCTGGTCTGCAACAAGGTGGTCTTGCGCACGGAGCCGTTCCACGGATTCGATAAAGCGTCCCCGGACCTGATCCATTTGCTCGGTTGTCAATCGTGCCAGGGGCTCTGCGTCGAGCCTCTTTCGCAAGGAGGCCAAGGTCAGGATGGCCTCGGGCTGGTCCTCCTCATCTGGTCCGTAGTAGCCGATCACGGGCACGGGAGACTCGACGTCGCATCGTGCCAGCCACCCGTCTGTATCGCTGGTGGCTGGCGGTTCCACGGTTTCCAGCAACTCAGCCAGGAGGTTTGAACCGAACGAAAGCAGTGTCAGCGTGTTGGGATGCTCGTCGAAGCGAGCGGGGTTGAACGTGACCTCTTGGTCCTGCCCATTCCAGTCCAGGAGGTGCGCCCCTGAGATCGTGGGATGGGGGCGGAACCGGGAGCCGAGAGCTTTCGACTGCACGATTGTCCGTTCCAGATCCGTCAGCGTCACGGACACGGGCAGCACGGCAGGGGCTTCCACGGCGTCACCCGAAATACTGTCGAGGCCGATCCCCGACGATTCCCCCTGCTTGACCAGTCGGTTGATCTCCTCCACGTGTTCACGAATCAGAGCTTCCCGCTGGTCCTCAGTCGCCATGGCCGCCGACTCGATGGCACGGGCGACCCGGCTGAGGATGGGCTGAAGCTCGCCGACGACGTTCTCGAACGACCCGATTCGGTCGGCGAGCCGCTGGTAGATCGTCGCTTCGACGGTCTGATCGTAGAAATAGTTGCGCACCCAGACACGGGGGTAGACTTGGCCGATGCGGTCGATACGCCCGATCCGCTGCTCGACCCGCATCGGGTTCCAGGGCATGTCGTAATTGATAAGAACCCCGCAGGTCTGGAGGTTCAGACCCTCGGAAGCGGATTCCGTGCAGAGGAGGATCTTGACCTCCGTGTGCTCCCGGAAGGCTGTCTTGATGTTCTCCTTGCTGGTGCCAGACCAGGCTTTGCCATTCCACTTCTCGCCGCCCCGGCCGCTGTAGCAGGCCACCTGGGCACCGTAGACCTGACGGAGCTTGTCACGCACGTAGTCCATCGTGTCGGTGTACTGCGTGAAGACGATCACCGAGTCCCGCCGCTTGAGGAACTCGTTTAGGTGGGACACTAGGCGCTCAAACTTGCTGTCAGTGCCGATGGTCTTCAGTCCAGCCAGGAAGTCTTCGACGTACTGGATCTCCCCCTGGAAGAGTTTGCGGTTCTCCGGGGTCGCGAACTGGAAAAACTCCGTCACGTCGGTTTCGAGGTCGTCCTGGTCGGTGTCGTCGTCGTCGGTAAGGCCGATGTCCTTGCCCTTGAGGAACTCAAGCCGCCGCTCCAAGCTCCTCTGGATGGCGTAGAAACTGCTCGTCAGGCGGCGGCGGTAGACCGTCATGATGAAGCCGAGCCCCTTCCTCTCAGCTTCATACTTCTGATAATGGTCTCTGATGTATTCCTCGATCTGGTCGTAGAGCGACTTCTCGTCACTCCGCATCTCGATCCATTCGGGCTTGGGGTCACGGTAGGGCACGTTCTCTTTGAGCAGTCCCTTCTCGTGATAGACCCGCAAGAGTCGGCGGGTGTTGCGGAAGACGTATCGCTGGAGCGGGGTCTGCTTCCGTGCCATCGTCACGAGCACTTTCCGCCCAGCGGAGTCGAGCCCCTTGATGGTCGGTTCGGAGTTGGACGACCACGGGAGGTTCTTGATCTGGTCCCAGACGACAGGCCCGAGTGTCCGTTCGGACTCCTCGCAGAAACGCTCGTCCCACTGACCGCCCGTTGCGAAGAAGTCCCGCTGCATGGCGAGCATGAACGGCCAATCCACATCGGCGAACGGCAGCCGGAACTGCTCGAAGTAGCGGGTGAAGTTCTCCTCCCCGGCTCCCCAGCGGCCACCCATGCCCAGCAGCTTGAGGAGATCCCAGACCTCGATGGGGTCGATCTGCATGGGTGTCGCCGTCAGGAGCAGCAGACACTCGGTCCGGTCCCGCAAGCCGGGCTTGGCGTTCGTGCCCTGGAGCAGTTCAAGCAGGCGGTTGGGGCGGTATTGCTCACGGTTCAGGAAGTCCTTGCGGCGGGCATGGTGAGCTTCATCGACCACGATCAGATGCCACGGCTGGGCCTCGATCAACTGCTCCTGCCGCTCCCGCCGCTTCGCCAGGTGGCTTGACGCCAGGAAGACCGGATGGGCGTCCCACGGGTTCGTCCCGCTGGGCACTTTGAGTTCCCTGCCGAACACGTCATAGAAGCTGCTGCCGTCGTAGCGGGGGATGTTCAGGATGAACTTCTCGTAGAGTTCCTCCTGCCACTGCACAAGGACACTCTTGGGGACGAGGATCAGCGCACGCTGGACCCGGCCGGAGAGGAGCAATTGGCGGATCGCCATACCAGCCTCCACCGTTTTACCCAAGCCAACCTCATCGCACAGCATGAACGAGTGCGGGAACCGCTCGACGATAGCATCTCCCACACGGATCTGGTGGGGCCAGGGCTGGACGGTGCTGGTCGTCACGCCCAGCCGGTGTGAGTTCAGGAGGTGGGGCGCATCACGAAGGAACTGGAAGACGATCCGCTCCTTCTGGGCGGCGTCGATCGTTTCCTTGACTGATGGTGTCTCGTCCTCTGGATTGGGCTCACCAACATCACGCACGGGAGGTTTCGAGGTGCGGTATTTCAGTAACTCCAGCTTGACCGCCTCGGGCACCGGAACGGCGATCCAGTCCTTCTCCCGGCCCTCCCAGAGCTTGTCGAACTTGATCTGGATCTGCTTCAGGTGGGCGGGGCTGGAGTCCCACGAGTTGAAGACCATGAAGGACTCGTAGTTGTCCTCCAAGGCGGTGGCCGACTCGTTCACGCTGCCCGAGAAGCCGACCTGATTCCCTTCGGCGTCGGTGAACAGCCCCTCTTTGGGGTGGTAGTAGCTCTCGGTCTGTGAGGCGGGCAAGGGGTGCCCGTTCTTGTCGGTGGGCAGGACGACCTTGATCTCCATCTGCCCGGAGCCGACCAGCCAGGCCAAAGCTTCGAGACGCTTTTTGACGAACGTGCTCTCCGGGATCGCCCGGTACATCTTGATCATGTTCACGGCGAGCGTGGCCTCCAGGTCGGCGTGACCTTTGCGGATGGCTTCGACATCCTCTTCCGAGAGTTGCGCCCCGCACAGCAGCCGCATCTTGCCGCCGTTGGCGATGAGCCGGGTCACGCCCGCCGCCGCCACGGCAAGCATGGTGCTGGAGAAATAGCCTGCGGAGCGGTCGTAGCGGATCGAAGCTGCGAGGGCCGGAATGAAGAAGTCACCGAGCCGGTCATCACTCGGCCCGTAGGCAATATGCAGCGGTAGTTCCCGGAGTCCTGCCATCGTGGGTCACTCGTCGTCCGACTCCTCGTTGTCCTCGGTGCCTTCGTCGAGATCATCGTCGGTCTCGTCGCCCTCCTGGTCGTCAGAGGGCTTGCCGAACATGACCATCTGGGTATCGATCTTGGGTGCCTCTTCCTCGGGCAGGGCGGGGAGGTCGTCCCAGATGATGTCTCGCAGGGCGTCCAGGGTCGTCATCTCGGGGCGCAGGAACTTGCCGTCCTTGCCACGGGTGGTTGGAATCGCTCGCATCGCCGCCTGAACGAGTGCCTTGATCCGACTGTCGCTTCGCAGGCCGTGGCGGTCGATGAAGACCTGGCACGCCCTCGAGCCGTCCTCCTCGTAGACCATCATCGCCGTGTGCAGGGCGTCGATCAGGTGTGTGAATGACTCGGCCTCCGGGTCCACCATGCCCTTCTTGCGCCGGGTCGTCGGTAGGGCGAGGGTGACGTTCTTCCCCTTCTTGGTGACGAGTCGCTTCTCACGGACGAGGTTCGCTTCCAGGTCAAGCCCGAGGGCCAATGCCAGCTTGCGGGCCTCGTCGGCGGGGAACTCCTGCGCTCGGAAGGCATCCCACGCCATGAGATACCAGTCGGTCACGGGGTCGAATTCGACCGATCGACCAAACAGGAGCCCCTGCTTTCGCAGGTTGATGACCTCACGACGGGCAAGGTCGAGGGCTTCGCTGGGCTGAAGTGGGATGGGGTCTCCGGTCTTCGGGTCGGTGTTGCTGGTCAGGACCGGCCAGCGTTCCGAGATGATCGAGAGGACCGGGCCGAACGTGCTGATGTAGAGATCGACGCCCCGGATGCCGTCTTTCTCGAACCGCTGGGCTGTCTCACGGGCGGTTTCCCTCACCTGGCCTTTCAGATCGTCCCACCAGGCGGGCTCACCAGAGGTTTCCCGCTTACGGCACACTAGGAGAATCGTGCTGGCGGCAGCGTTCTTCTTCGCTTGGTGGAGACTCGCCTCGCTCTCAGTGTGGACTGGCCAAGAGGCGTCGATGCGCAAGCCCGCCCGCATCAGCGACGAACCAAGCGTGTCCCAAGCCTGAACTTGCTTGTGAGTGAACATCACAGTCAGCACCCCGTCAGGGTGCAAGACCCGGTTCATCTCCTTGAAGCAGGCGAACATCTTGTTCTCGTAATCAGCCGTTGCCAAGGCTTTGGCTTTCTTGCCCATAGTCTTGAAGCGGGCTGCGTTCATTACGGCTTCGTCGTCTTCATTGGACAACTCAGTATCAAAGAAGTCGGGCAATCTCTCCCCGAGGATACGCTTTAGCCATACGTAGAAATAATTCGACAATTCTGCGTACATTACGTTGTCGTAGTATGGGGGATCGACCGTGATCGAGCAGAGGCTACCGTCATTGATCTCGCTCAACGACTGAGCGGCCCCTTTAGTGATGTTCAAGACACGAGCTTTGTCAGGCTCGTCGGCACCAAGGATCGTGCCCGGACCTGCCGATAACTTTGCGATTTGACGAAATGCGTCTTCTACTTGATCCACACACCAAGGGATTAGGTTGCGTGCCGCATCGAATTCACTGGACGAAAAACGAAAGGCAAAATCGTGCCGTGAGAACGCATGCGCTATCTTCGATCTCGTATAATCCCAAAAACAGTGATTGCTATTATAATTGATAGCCTTGTCATAAGCCAAAGCGAGGCAAACCACAATCGCCTCATTTCTGGCCGCATTTGACCCGTCGATCTCCGAATCGGCAATACGAATCAGTTCTTCAACGGCGGTACAATTTGCCAAGAGTTGTCGCTTGGAAAATGCATGAGCCCAAGTTTTTAGCCCGTAAATCTCACAGGACCAATCTGCTCGACCTTCTCGACGTGCCTCTGTAGGGAGGAGCTTTCTCGATTCCCACTTCGGGAATTGTCTTATCGACTCGCTCTCCGCAATGCAGAATGCCGCTTCATCGGCTTCCGTTGGAGCACGAAAGGAGAGCTCACCCAGTCTCTTACTCCGACCGCATAGAGTTGCTGCCCCATCTGGCCCGACTGTGCTTCAGCTTTGATGTAATCACCGTCGACGGCGTCTCCAGTCCAAGGACTGATCCCCGTCCCACGCTTGACGGTTCCCTTATCGGGATTGGCTTTCTTGCAGGCCGTGGTTCCACGGACGATCTCAAACAGGCACCGGCTCTCTTTCGAGTCGGCGATGACACGCACGGCGATGGGGTCGCTACCCTTCCTGAGCCACCAGTTCGGAGACAGAGGCACTGGTTTCCCCGTCTCTGGGCAGGCGACAGTGCGAGCCCAGAGGTAGCAGAAAATGTTCTCATCAGGGTTTGCAAGCGGGTAGAATCGCTCTAGACGCTCCCTCACCCGTTCGCACCAGAGACGACCATACTTGCGGATGTCCTCGACCAGCGACGAACCATATCGGGCAGGATAGTCGAGCGTTGCCTTAAGAATCACGCTGGCAACTGAGTTCAATTCGTTGGCGTGAACCCTTAACCCATACCGCAACGCCTCAAAGGGAATCGAACCACCCCCAGACATCGGATCGCAGAACGTGATCTCCCGTGTGCCCCACGTCCATTCCAGGAGGTCGTAAAGCAACGACAACTGTTCTTCTGTTGGATTGACAGTAAACGCTCGAGGATAGCCATACGGGATGCTCACCCCCATGTCATTCGGGAGCTTCTGCGTCCAGTCTGTGGGCAATGCGCTGATGATCTTCGGCGTAAGCTTGATTCCCCGTATCTTTGCCCAATCGATGATCTTTCTGCTTGCGACGGGATCGCCCATGATGCCAATGAGTTCCAGGAACCAGCCCTTTCAACATGCAAGAATGGCCGATTTTCCGAGGTTTTTTGCAATCTGGCTCCGTCTTCCGTAGTTCTCGGCCACGGTTTTTCTCAAAAAGCCCGTGTTTTTGACGGTTTCCCATGTTGAAAGGGATGGTTCCTGGGAGCCATATCAAGGACTCCGCGATGAAGGTCTGATAATGCAGGGGGAGGGGAAAAGGGACCTCACTGAATGGCACAGCTACAGTCGGGCAGGTCTTGCAAGATACCGCCGGCCCCGCCCGAAGCTTCTTGAGGTTCTCACGGGCATCGGTTGGTCCCCCTGGCCATGCGCGGCTTGAACCAGGCACCTCGAAGGCTGGTTCGGGCAGGGTCGGGAGGCCCTCGCGGAACGAAACAAATTCGCAACGAAAGCAGTCGGGATCAGAGGGCGGTCAAGACCAACTTTGCAGCATGCCAGGGTGCGGGTACCATCGGATACGAGTTGCGGCTGGTATCACATTTGCGTTGAATATGCCTCTGGAGCAGGAACCGGGGACCGTTCCCGGAACGCGGGTCTTGAGGCTTTTGCCGGGCCAGATGGAACCATGACCTCTTCCAGGCGACGCTTGCTGTCGGCGATGCACCTGGGCGGCCTGACGTTCCGTGAGGTGTACCTCAGGACCTGGACGAAAATCAACGAGCATGAGATCCTGACCCGTGCCGCGGCCATCTCGTTCTACGCGCTCGCGGCCCTGGTACCGTTCCTGGCGCTGGTGATCGCGCTCAGTGCCTGGTTCCTGCCCCGCATCGCATGGGTTCTCCCCTGGGTCAAGCAGGATGCCGCCGACCAAGGCACGCCGGCGGCCAACGCCATCGCCCTGCTGCAAAACCTGCTGCCGGCCGATGCCGCATCACTGCTTGGCCGGGAGCTTGCAACGCTCCAGGAGAAACCACCAACTGGTATCATCTCGTTTGGTCTGATCGCCTTGCTCTGGCTCTCGGCAAGTCTGTTCGTGGCCGTCATGGACGCCATGAACCGGATCATGGGCGTCCAGGAGACTCGACCGTTCTGGAAAGTCCGTCTGACGGCCATGCTCATGACCCTCAGCCAGGCGGCCATCCTGATCGTCGCGTTCGTGACAACCCTGGTCTGGCCCCAGATCATCAGATGGCTGGGCCTGGGCCAGACGGCGGCTGTGCTTGCCACGATCGCCCAGGGTATCACAGTCTTCGTCATCATCCTTCTGAGTTTCTCTCTGACGCTCTACTTCGGACCCGACGCCGACCAGCGCTGGGAGTGGATCACGCCCGGTAGCCTGATCGGCACTCTCATCCTCTTATGTGTGAGTCTGCTCTTCAGGGTCTATGTGCAGAACTGGGCCAACTATAGCGCAACCTACGGCTCACTCGCCGGCGTCGTGATCCTGATGAGCTGGCTCTGGATCTGCTGCATCGAGCTCCTGGCCGCTGCTGAGTTCAACAAGGTCATCGAGGATGCCTCGCCCCTGGGGAAACCCTACGGCCAGCGTCGCGAGAACAAGCCCTGATTCCTACCCATCGAGCCGTCAAGTGGTCCGCTGCCGGGTCCGCTCGAGCAGTGGCTCGGCACCCCCGGCGCGGAGGGCCCGGGCCATGCGGAGACCGAGCTCGCGGGGGTCCTCGCGCGGGCCTGTCAGGGTGGCGGCGACGTGGGCATGGCCGTCGGGGTCGAAGACAGCCGCATCGAGGGCGAGCTGACCGGGTTGGTCACCGTCGCTGTCCACATCGATATCACGAGCCCAGGCGGCCATGGGGATCAGGCAGCCACCTTCCAGCTCGGCCAGCGTGGTCCGTTCAGCCAGGATGGCGCGGTGGGTGGGCGCATCGTCGAGCGACAGCAGCAGCGCGCGGGTCGTCGTGTCCTTGACGTGGCACTCGATGCCGAGAGCCCCCTGCCCTACGGCTGGCAGAAAGTCTGGAGGCGCAAGCCGCTGGGTGACGTGCCGGTGCAGGCTCAGCCGGTGCAGGCCGGCCCAGGCCAGGATCACGGCATCGAGCTTTCCCTCGAGGGCCTGGTTCAGCCGGGTCTCAACGTTGCCCCGGATCGTGGCCACCTGGATATCGGGACGCAGGTGCAGCAGTTGGGCACGCCGGCGCAACGAGCTGGTGCCGATTTGCGATCCCGCCGGGAGGGCTTGCAGGGTTTGATGGACCGGGGCGATCAGGGCGTCAGCAACGTCCTCACGCCCGGGTACGGCAGCCAGAACCAGCTCGTCGGGCCCCTGAGTGGGCAGGTCCTTAAGGCTGTGCACGGCGATGTCGACCAATCCGTCAAGGACCGCGCGCTGGATCTCCTTGGTGAACAACCCCGTCCCGCCGATGGCAGCCAGTCGCGAGCTGCGGTCGCGGTCTCCCTGGGTGTGGATCTCGACGAGTACCACACTCAGGCCAGGATGACAGCCGCGCAGGCGGTTCGCAACCCATTCGGCCTGCCAACGCGCCAGGCGGCTGCCGCGAGTGCCAATCCGCAGGGTCAACGGTTTGATCGGTGTGCTGCTCATGGGGAACAGTCGGCAGTGGGCAAAGAGGAGTACCTGATTCCCAGGCTAAGCCCCGGCGATCCGGTTGCCTACCGGTCTTTGTCTCGGCGAGCCGTTTCAGCAATTTCGACCCGCAGTGTGAGTCCATCTACGTTGAGGTAGACGCCTAACGATAGCCCGGTATTCCGCCGCGATCTCCAGTGGGCTGTGCGAAGTCACACGCCGTGATCGCGGCGGAATAGTAAGCCGTTAGGCGGCGAAGACGAGGGACCACCCACCTCGGCAGGGCATCGATGCCGCACCAGGTGCGATGGGCTGTACCGACGGGCGAGGCCGCGATAGACTCGT
>JBAUOX010000665.1:0-12566 GCA_049579985.1 Isosphaeraceae bacterium
GCAAGCCGGATGTTGCGGCGGATTCGGGTGCGGAAGAGCTTCGCCTCGGCCCACGGGACGGCGTTATTGCGGCGCGCGGCGAAGAAGCCCTCCAGGTCCTCGATGACCTCGCTGCCGTGCCGGGTTCCCGCGTCGTACAGGCACAGGATGATGCCCCCGACCTTCAAGTCTCGGTTGACCCGCCGGGACACCAGGTGCACCGTCTCCAGCAGCTTCGACAGACCGTGCAAGGCGAGGAAGTGGGCCTGCAGCGGGATGAAGACCTCGGTGGCTGCGCACAGGGCGTTGAGCGTCAGGACACTGAGCGACGGGGGGCAGTCCATCAGGACGTAGTCGAACGGCTCTCTGTCAACTTCGAGCTGGTCGCGGAGAATCACCTCGCGTCCGACGGTTCCCAGCAGCTCGAGCTCGGCCCCGGCCAGGTCGATGTGGCTGCCGCAGACATGCAGGTTGGGCGCAACCTGACGGCGGACGCTCTGCATGCTCATGTTGTGGGTCAGCACCTCGTAGAGCGAGGGCCCTGATCGTCCCGGAAGCAGCCCAAGATGAAGCGTGGCATGCGCCTGGGGATCAAGGTCGACGACCAGGGTCTTGTGTCCCTCCAGCGCCAGCGCAGCGGCCAAGTTCACCGTCGTGGTGGTTTTGCCCACGCCGCCCTTTTGATTTAACACCGCGATCCGCCGCATCGTGTTCCCTCCATGGAAGAATGCGATCGGGCTTCTCTCGTTTGATCGTATGCCGACCTCGACCGGAAGTGCGACGCATCCGCGTCCCGGTTCGTGGCGGCCGAAGCCCAGAGAAACACGAGTTTAGCAATTCCCCTCGCTAGCGCTAAGGCGAAGTGCAGGGAGCACCGGGGAAGATCGGATGTTCTCCCGTTTCACGACATCCTCGACGCCGAGATGGCCAACTCTGCGCTGGCCTCGACGGGCGTCACGTTCAAGGAGCGAATCTACACTCCGTTTGTGACCCTCAGCATGTTCCTCTCCCAGGTACTGGATCGAATGGCACTCGGTTTTCCCTTAAGCCGCTTGCATCAAGCGTTTGCGCGCGTCCTTGCGCGGTTCCATAAGAAATTGCTGTGGTTTCGGTCGGCGCTTGTTGGCGCGCGGTTCGACGCGGCGAGGCGGTCGCCGACGTCGTGTCGCGCGATTGCTCTGAGCATCTCCTTCACCAGGTGGTCCCGTTCGCTTGGTGTCGCCTGTCGCAGCGCGTCCCGGAAAGCATTCATCGTTTGAAGGGTTCCTTTGAAGCTCAATGTCGACCAGCGAGACTTTGCGTCCCTTCCAGAGCCACTCGTCGCTGGCGCCAGCCTCGATCTTCCGAGCAGTCTGATGGACCAACTCAACGATGACCCCAAGTGGGAGCCGCTGGCTTGCGTCGCAATAGCTGTTGGTCTCCGGCGAGCAAGGCTTGCGATGATTCACCGCCAGCCAGACGATCAACCGTGCGACCGCCGCACGACACGAGTGATCAGGATCCAGTACCGAATGGCACTCGGTTAAGCTTAACACACTGGGCTTTAACGTGTTACGGAGGAAAACACCGGCACATCGACTAATAATTAATAACATGATATCTATTTCACTGGACCCTAGACCCAGTGTTTCCGGAGACTGTAGCATCGCTACCGGGGCCGATTCGAAGATCGCTCGGCAGGAACAGGGAGAATCGACTTGGAACCCGCTCAATGCCTCCGAGTTGGCCCCCAACTCGGCGAACGGCTTGATCCCAAGCCTAATTGCGTGGGCCAAGTCCCAACCGCCCGGTAACGTTGCTATAGTCTCAACAAATTCGCAACGACAGCAGTCGGGATCAAAGGGCGGTCAAGGCCAACTTTGCAGCATGCCAACCCCAGGTTCCTGACGCAAACCGTCGCGTCGACCTTCATTTCCCTTTCATAGCCTCAATTCCGGGCAGCGGACGGCGGGTCCACCAGCCCTCATTCGATCATCTCGACTCGGGCGCGGTAGCCCGACGGCAGCGGCATGGTTTCCAGGCTGCGGCGAACGCCCCGGCGCTGCCAGAAGCGGGCAGGCTGGGCGCGGATCACCACGGAACGGCCGGAGACTCGAATCTCGACGGAACGGACGCGGTCGCCCACGGCTTGCTGAACCTGCTTCTCGATCCGCCGCTTGACCGCGGCATCGGTCGCCGGGTCGGAGCGGGCCTCGACGCTGATCGAGCTGCGAGGACTGGCGGGCTCGTCGCTCGAGCCCATTGGGCCCAGAAGCCGGCCGAACATGGTTGACGAGCCGCGCGGCGGAGCTGGATGGGACGCGGCCGGGGCCGAGGGCTCGCTCAGGGGTCGCGCTGAACTTGCGCGGGGCGGACGGGGAGCCGCGGAACGATCGGCCGGCGGACGTTCCGATCCGAGTTCGTCGGGCGGCTCGTCGGGAATTGACTCCAACGTGAGCGGGATCGGGGCTCGGCCCGTCAAGGACGGATCACGGCCGGCGTCTGGTAGCTCGATGGTTGGCAACGAGGAAGCGCGCGATGTCGATAAGGCGGTGGGTGCGGTCGAGTCGGCGGACCCCGTTCCCGCGACAGACCGGGGCCGGTTCGGGCGCGTTCCTGGGCGAGACGGCACTGGCGCAGTCACGCCGGGTATGATGAGCAAGGGCCGACTCTCGGCCGGGGCGGCCTGAGCGGGTTTGGCAGTGGGGCTGGAAGCGGGACTGGAGTTGGAGCCGGAGGCGGAGGCGGATCGTGGTCGTGGCGTGGCGGGAGCTGGCGCCGTTGCTGGAGGATCCAGGGCCGGCGGCGTCATCGGCGGCACCTGGTCCTGGGCCCCCGCCAGGCTGGCGCAGAAGAGCAGTCCAGACAGTCCGCCAGCCAAGACGCCCCTGGTCATCGCCACCCTCGCGTTCCGGACCATCCACCCCGACAACAAATCCTGACTCATCTGGATTCATCGGCTCGACGATCGAGCTTTGCCGCCTTTTTTTCCTGTCGATGATCCGATTCGTCGTTATTAAATCTCGTCAGTGCGGCATGACCGCGCCGGCACAACTCGCGACATGGCACGGAGCAAGAATTGCCAAGCGGATTGGCGAGCTGGTAAGCTCGCGGTTTTGATCGCGAGTTCTGCCATCCCGTCTGGCTGTCGACGAGCTGTAACCGGGGACGACCAGGAACCATGGCCACCGCACAGCAAATCATCGCGGCGCTTCGGCTCGAGCCCCATCCCGTCGAAGGGGGATACTTCCGTGAAACTTACCGAGCCAGTGGGTCCGTAAGATTATCGGACCTGCCGCCCGGTTACCCGCGAGAAGGTGCGCGAAGCCTGGGCACCTCCATCTACTACCTGCTGACTCCCGAGACGTTCTCGGAGCTGCATCGCCTGCCCACTGAGGAGATCTTTCACGTGTACCTGGGCGGGCCGGTGCGCATGCTTCAACTCTTTGCCGGCGGTATGGGCCGGGAGCTTCTTGTGGGCGCTGACATCCTGGGAGGGCAAGAGCCTCAGGTCGTCGTGCCAGCCGGCGTCTGGCAGGGCTCGATGCTGGAGCCAGGCGTTGAATTCGCTCTTCTGGGGGCGACGATGGCTCCCGGGTTCGACTACGCCGACTACGAGCAAGGCAGGCGAGCGGAGCTGCTTGCCCATTATCCTTCCCACGTGGCGATGATCACCCGCTTGACCCGGCGATGAAGGACCTGTCTTCCCGGTGGATCAGGATGCCGGAGGTGTCACTGAGCCGGGCCGATGCGGTTCGCTGGATCGGCCGTCTCGAAGGCAAGCTCGAGCTGGCGCCAACCATCGAACGCACAGGCCGGATCGAGCCGCGCGGTAAGAGCCTGCAACTCGTTGCCCCGACGGCTGAACCAGCGGCGCGGGTCGAAGAATCCAAGCAGAGCAGCAAGCTCATCGGGGGCGAAGAACACCAGGTAGAGAGCGGTCATCTGCTCGCCGAAAAGGGGAACGTTCACCAGCGGCACGATTCCGGCGTGGAACAAGACTCCGGTCAGTGCGATCCACTTCCGGGTAGGGCGAAACCAGAGCAGGAAGGCCAGTGAAAACTCCACGAGCAGGGCGGACTGGGTGAGCACGCTGATCACGACGGGATAGTTCGCCAGCCACTCCAAGTTTGACTGTCTGACCTCCTGGTTAAAGAGGATAAAGTGGATCGCGGTGCCCCCGAGCCAGGTGCTGCCGTGGCACTTGAACGCGGCTGTAAACAGGTAGATCAAGCAGAGCTGGATCTGGAGCAGCCGCTGGGCCCAGGGAACGATCAGCGGCTCGGCCACCGTCCCCCGCCGCTGGCTGACTCGTCGTGCGTCCAGCGAGAGCGCGGCGCCGCAGGGGCTGATCATCATGTAAAAGGTGGCAATCGTCATGAGCTGGTCGGGGCCGCAGTTGCTCGAGATGTTGCGGTGGTACAGTGAGAGCACACCGAGGTAAAGCAAGACGCCCATGATGCGGGTCCGCCAGCCCAGTACGAACGCAACTGCTACCGCCGCGACCACGCCGACCACGCAGCGAACCGAGACCGGGTCCTGAACCCAGAGCAAAGGCGAATAACGCAGGGGGCCTGCGAGCAACCGTGCCTGGTCGCCCCGAAGCAACCCCGCGTCGGTGTACCAGTAGTCAAGCTCGACGCTGATGAAGGCAAGATGAGCAAGCACCAGAATGCCGAAGATGATCCGGAACACCCCTAGGGGACGTGCCGATATCGGGCCAAACCAGAACCGATTCCAGGCTCGTAACGGGTTCATGGGCGGACCTCATCAAGCGCAGCGAAATCGTAAATTCCCAGGTTATGCAACCTCGCCCGCGCCAGGGGATCGGTGAACGGCTGGCCCGGCGGCGGCGGGGCCTTGATCTGACAGTACAGGCTCAGATGAACGGGATAGGCTTCAGGCGGGAGCCCGAGCTGTCTGAGTACGTAACGGCCGGTGAACTCGCGCTGAGTCGCGTATTCGTCAACCATCAGGTTGCACGTGAACTTGGGATGGCGAAACCTTGGCAATTTTTTCCACCAGGGAAGGTCAACCACCCTGGGGAATTCGTGGATGTGGCGCATTCCCTTCGCGTCGATGACCTCCGATTCCAGAACAGCCGTGTCGCCCATCGGATCGGGCGCGAACATCTGCCAGGATTGCCAGAGCCCAAGCGGCAGCATGTAAGGTCGGAATGCCGGGATCAAGCATTCTCTGAGTGGAGAAATCGGGATGTTCCAGACCACCGTCGCCGTGAGGTGAAACACCACGAAGGCCGATATCGCCAGCCGCCCTGCGATCCTTCGCCAGGCCAAGAGACCCTCCCTTCGTTCAAGGCAAGGGGTCATTTCTGGGAGTGAACGTTACATCATGGGGGCCGTCACCCTAGTTCAACTCCCCCTCGGCGTCAATTCCATCTGGGAGAAATGCGCTCGGTTTGGCATGGACCGATTTTGGGCCGATCGGCGCGGGCCCCTGGCGCTTTAGCTTGTGGCTCTGCCGGACCCCTGGCGAGGTCCATCGGGCTGGGATTCACGGTGGCCTGAGTGGTCCACCTTTGGGGGTCCACTGTACTCATCCAGAATTGGCGGGAGAAAGATGCAGCCAGGATCGCCGCGATATTCTTGGCACCTGAGGCCTCAACTTCCGTCGGCGGCCTTCACCTGCTTGAACGGCACTTCGCGGTAGGTGAGGGCCCATTCCTTCATGAAGCGAACTCGCGTGGGAACCACTCGGTAGAGGATGAAGTCCGGATTATCAATGTTAATCATATAATTGTAAATATGGGGACTGCTGTCCCAGATTTCTGCCTTGATCGCCTTGTCGGCGACGATCTCCGCCAGGCCGGTGATGCGCACCTGGTCATTATGGCCGTCGAGATAGCAGATCTCGACGCGCGGGTTGGACTCGATCTCGGCGGTCTTGCCGTAAGATCGAAGGTTGGCGATGTAAATGGTGAAACCGTCGGTCTTCACCGGCGCGATCGGCCGTAGCCGGGGCTGGTCACCCTCCACGGTGGCCAGATAAGGCAGTCGATCGGCGGAGATTACCGCGAGTGCCTGCTGCACCAGTTCAGAGGGTTCGACATGGTCGGTTGTGGGCGTTGGCATGATTTGCCCTTGATCTTATTCCCGGAGCGAGCCGCCGCGGGCTCGCAAAGGGCGGCAGACGCATCGGCACACGCCTCCCGCGCGAGACAACTCCAGATCGGGTCAGGGGAGACGCGTGGCTCCCCGCAACCAATTCCAAACTCACTATTTGAGCAGATCAGCGGCCAGTCGTACAAGAGGGTTGCACCCGGCGGTCGCGCACGCTCTTCTCCGCGGCGCGAACCGTCGGCTAGGCCGGCGAGTCCGATCTCGCGGATCGACTCGATGGCGCTAGCGATTTTCAGGCCGCTGCGCTGTCGGCCTCTTCGGTCTCTTCGGTCTCTTCAGGGTGATAGACCAGCAGGTTGACCCGGTGAAATTCTTCGTGCGTGATCTCGAACGGCTCGGCGTTGATCGCCCAGAGCTCTTCGATCAGCTCGTCGATGCCACCCTCGGGTTTGTCCCAGGTCACCACCAGGACGTCATCGCCGCGGGCCTGGATCTCCAGTCCAAGGTCAAGCAAGTGGGTCTCGATTTCCACCCGGTGCGCCGGGCTGACCGTGAACGTCCAGCGAATCATTTCGATCGAGAGTGGGTTTTCAGGCGAATTCACCGTACCATCCTCCTTGAACCTCGAGATCCTGGATTCTTTCATTCCCATCGGCCGGACGAGCAATCACCTTGAAAAAAGACCTCAAGACGCCCGATGTTCGATTCGAATCGGCCACGAAGAGAACCCGGGGCAGCGCCAAAGCCAGTGCGTTTCCTCTCCGGCTTACCTTTCTTCTGCGGCCTTATGATGCTACTTCCAGAACGCGGCCGGCCTCTTCTCCAGGTACCGAAATCCTGATTTCGGGCTGCCAGCGATGCCAGGATGGCGCGGTCCGCCGTCGATGCCGCGCGCCGAGCCGGGTACAGCACTCCCCACCCGGCAGGGGGTCAACATGCTACGAAAAGCTACCTTTTCGACCCCCTTTCAGGGCGTTTTACCCCCATCCGGCCAACAAATCATCGCTGAGGGTTGGCAGGGGGTCTTGCGGCATGCCGTCTTTAAGGCGATGCCCGTTGGCGGATTGGCCGGCCTTGCGAAGCCCGTTTGACCCCGCGAAGCCCGTGGCCAGTGTCCACTTCGCCTTCCCCGACATCATGGGGATGTGGTTCAATCTGGTTCAATGCCCAGTTCACGCAGCTTGGCTGCCAGTCGTTCAGCGCGTTGGCGTTCGGCCTCGGCGCGTTGGCGTTCGGCCTCAGCGCATCGGCGTTCGGCCTCGGCTTGGTCCATTAACTCTTGATGGGTGAGGAAGGGTTGGCCGTCGGGTCCCATGATTCTCAGATTGTTTGGTCCTTCACCCGGCTCGAACCGAATTTCTAATCGTCGGCTGACATGGCCGTTCATCTCGGTGATCTCTTCCAGGCCACTCTCTCCGCGCCGCCAGCCGAGCAGATCGCCGTTGTCCGGGTTGTAGATGTAGTATTCCTCAACCCCATGTTTCTCGTAGAACCGGAACTTTCGGAGCAGCTCACCGAACCGGTTCCCTGGTGAGAGCACCTCGAAGACGACCTGAGGGGCGATGCCGTCTTCCTCCCACTGCTTGTAGGAGCCACGTTTCCCCTTGGGCCGGCCAAGAACCACCATGACGTCGGGTGCCTGGCGAATCTTGGGTTTGCCTTCTTCCGGATACCAGAGCAGGTCACCGGCGACGAAGACATTGGGATTGCGACGGAAGAGCGTCTCGAGACCCTCCTTGATCAGGACGATCCACTTGAACTGGAGCGTGTTTTCCGACATGGGCTGACCATCATCGTCAGGGTAATGGACCGTGGATTGCGGAGGCTGCGTGAATGTGGTGCTCATGACCCGGGGGGCCTCGGGGCTTGATTGCCGGATGACCTCCGTTTCAGTGTGCCACGTCGTCTGCTCTCAAGCCAGAGCGTTTTCGATGGTCGGTCTCGAGACCTTGACGTGACCGTGACGATCCTGCCGGCTGGAGGATCAGGGTGTTGACGCTCGGCCCGGGCAGGAACGGCGTCGCCTTTCCGGCCGCCCATGCCTCGTGGTCATCGCGCGTAGCCCCCGCGAGCTTCGGTAAATCTCTGATGAAGGCCTCGCGCTTCGAGGTTTCTCCGTCGCTTACCCACATTGTTGCTCACGTCAGTGAAGATTCTACGCCCGTGGCGAATCCATCACGTTTTTCGGTTCCTGACACATTTGTCTCGCACTACGGTCCATCGGCCCTTCATCATCTCAGACGGCTCTGCTCGCTTCCACAGGCTCGTCCCGCAGTCCAGGTCTCTATCCCAATTTACATGAGCATGCGAAAACACCCGGCCAGACCGCCGGCGAGGATCAGCCAGAGTGAGTTGAGCCGGAAATGGAAGAGTGCGATCGCGGCCAGGACCGCGAGAGCCAGGGTCAGCCGGTCCACCAATGCCGAGTGCGCGAGTTGCCAGGTTACCACGGCCATCAGCGAGAGTGATGCGGCGTTCACCCCATCCAGAAACGCGCCCGCGGTGGGCGATCGCCGCAGCCGTGGAACCAGGGGGCCGCTGACCGCGACAAAGACGAAAGCGGGCAGGAAGATTCCGACCGTCGCCAGCACGGCACCGGAAACTCCGCCCAGGATGTAGCCGATGAAGGTGGCCGTGGTGAATACGGGGCCGGGGGTCACCTGCCCCACGGTGATCGCATCGAGCAACTGCGAGTCCGAGAGCCAGCCCCAGCGATCCACGAGGTCGGCCTTCAGGAAGGCGAGCAGGACATAGCCGCTGCCGAAGAGCACCGAGCCGACCTTGAGGAAGAACAGGAACAACGGCAAGAAGCCGAACGGCGTCGCGGCAACGGGAGACCAGCCGGTCAGGGTCGAGGCCAGTGCCCCGACGGGCAATGGGCTGAGCGGCGTCGGGCTGTGTTTCCCAGCGCGTCCGGACCATGCCCATCGCCAGGGCGCCAGCAGCAAACCCGCCCCGAAGAGCACGACCAGCTCGTTGACGCCCCGGGCCGACAAGGCGACGCCGAGCACGGCGATCAGCGCCAGCTCGGCCGACTTCAAAGCCTGCCGTCCCAGGCGCCAGAGGGCCTGAACGACGATGGCGATGATCACCGGCTTGATTCCGTAGAGTAGCCGGGCCGCCTCGGGCCGCGAGCCGTACCGCATGTAGGCGGCGGCAATGGCCAGCACAAGAAGAGCCGCCGGCAGAATGAACGAGACGCCCGCCACGACCAGTCCCGGCCAGCGCGCCCGCTTCCAGCCAATGTGAATGGCCATCTCGGTCGAGTTCGGGCCAGGAATCAGGTTGGTCGCGCCGAGTAGGTCGAGAAACTCCTCGCGGCTCAGCCAGCCCTTGCGATGCACCATCTCGTGCTCCATCATTGCGATGTGCGACGCGGGACCGCCGAAGGAGGTTGCTCCGAGCCGCAGAAAGAGCACGGCCAGGTCGCGCAGCGAGGCGCCAGCCTCGGACCCTGGCACCGATTCAATGGCATTCCGAATTCCCGCCATGAGTCATCGGTACTCCGCGGATTCGACATTTACCCGGCCAAAGGCACTCCCTTTAAGCTCGAGCCGGCTGGCGGGCCTGGTCGCGACCAGCCGCCCGTCCCGCAGAACAGTGATCCTGTCGGCGATCCGCCGGACTTCCTCGAGCCGGTGGCTGATGTAAATGATGGCGACCCCGGCGGCCCGCAACCGCGCAACATGGTGAAGGAGCCGCTCGACCTGGGGGGGCTGGAAAGTGCGGCCGTCGGCTCATCGAGGATGAGTACGCGACACAAGCAAGCCAGCGCCCGGGCGCGGCATAGCTCTTGCCAATCCCGCGGAGGCAGAGCAGCGGATCGATCGCACCTGGACTCGGAGCCGAGCTCGAACTCGCACGCGACGTGACGAAGCTGTCCATCGGCTCAGGGATTCCCGAGGCTCTGCGCGGTGACCAGATCGACGGGCGTCCTCTTGTCGGCTGGGGGCGCCTCGGCCTTGACGAGCAGTCGTGCGAACTCGATGCCGAAGACGGCGAGCTGGTCGTCGGTCGCCAGGATCGAGCCCTCCTTGATTGCGGCTTCCACGGCCGAGATACCGTCGTAGCCGACAATCAGCACCTGCCCGCCGCGGCCCGCTGCCTTGACCGCGGCCAGCGTGCCCAGCGCCATGCTGTCGTTACAGCACAAGAGCCCCTTGATCTCGGGGTGCTCGCTGATCAACGCCGAGGCGATCTTGCTGGCGGGCTCGATCTCCCAGAGGGCACTCTGCGAATCGACGATCGGCAGTCCGGCGGCCTTCATGGCATCCTCGAACCCGAGCTTGCGCTGCTGGCCGTTGAAAGCGGTCTTGATTCCTTCGAGCATGCCGACCTTGTCTCCGGACTTGAGCTTGCCGGCCAAGTAGTCTCCCACCATCTTCGCCCCCGCGCGGTTGTCGGGGCCGACGAACGGCACCTTCAAACCCTGATCGGCGAGGACCTGGGAATCGAGCTTGTTATCAATGTTGACCACCGCGATTCCGGCTTCCTGGGCGTGCTTGCAGGCCGAGACCAGGGCTTTGGAATCGGCCGGGGCGATCACGATCGCGTCAACCCGCTGGGCAACCATCTCCTCGACCAGATCGACCTGGCGCTTCAGGTCGCGCTCGTCCTTGATCCCGTTGACCATCAGCTCGTACTCCGAAGAGTGCTCGCCCTGGTGCTTGCGGGCGCCCTCGGCCATCGTCTTGAAGAGCTCGTCGGCCAGCGACTTCATGATCAGGGCGATCCGCGGCTTCTCCGACTCCGACTTCGTCTTCGAGGCCGTGGACGCTGGTGTCGTGCCTCCTTCGGGCGATCCGCCTCCGCACCCGTGCGTCGAGCCGAGCAAGACGGCGAATAGCCCCCAGGCAAGCCAAGGGAAGCTGCGGTGAGAACTCATGGATTCTTGCGATTTCATGGCCGTGGTTTCTCGACGCATTGAGGAGGCTGGCTGGAAAGCTGGACCAGGGCTTCGAGCACGCGAAGTTTCTGCTCGGGACGGAGTATCAGATACGAGTGAAGGCCTTGCGAAGTTTCCTCGAAGCGGCACGACCCGTCCTTGTGGATCGTCGCCCGGCCGCGTGGGGAAACGTCAAAGTAGCCACGGTCACCCAGCACAGCGAAGAGCACGGCGGTCAAGTCCCATGTGGGCCGGTTGTGCGGAGGAGGGATATAGTGAATGTAGGCTTCGGCCAGCGGGTGGTGCGGCACGTAGCCGTAATCGCGCTCGATGCTCGTGGCGGGGTAAGGAAGCGCGATGCCGATCTCGAAGCCGCTGAAGACCATCGGCGTCGGCCATCGCTCGGCGAGCTTCTGGCAGCTCGGGATGTCCCGCTTCACGTTGTATTCCTGATAGTTCTCGTTGCCGTCGATCGGCTGGAAGGCGCCCGCCATGAGCGACAGCAGCTTGACCTTGCGCTTGACCAGCTCGATGCCGGAAAGGGTCGAGGATTCGTCGGCGCCCGTGTCGAGTAGCCGGGCGAGATTTGTGGAGAAGCCGACCTGGGCGATCACAACCGACTGGTCGGCCTGGGCGGCAAGGACCTTGCGGAGAACCTGGCTCGCGGGGGGCGCGTCCTTGCCCGAAAGCAGGTTGTGGGGATAACGGAAGCGGCCATCGTGTTCCTTTTGCTCGACCAGCCCGAGATACTTGCTCTGCTCGACCACGCCCCCCTTGCCGACCACACCGATCGGGATGTCGCCGCGGCCGTAAAAAGTGTTGACCGCGTCGACGAATGGCGCGGCCAAGTCATTGTCCACGCTCACCGTCACCGCCAGCAGCTTGCAGGCCGCGCGCGACTGAAGAGCATGGATCATCCCCAGGGCCAGCACATCGTCGCAGTCGCCGCAGATATCGGTATCGTAGATCAACCCGGGGGCTTCCGCGGCACTCACAGGCAACACTTCCATGAGCGCGGCAGCCATCAGCGTGGCGACGGCCGCCGGATTGAACCAATACATGGTGACCCTCGCGAGAGAAGCACACGCGGCAGGCAAGACCCAGCCGCCTCGACTCGACGTACTATACGGGACAACGCGCAAGGTGGGCAACCATGCCCTCCCGGAACAGGCAAGCCGAGCCCTTCACGGCCGCCGCGGCTGCGTGGGGCGCCGGGTCGCGATCCCGGTACTGACCGCTCGAATTCTGGTTTTTCCTGACGTATGGTGATCGGGAGAGTAGTGGATCGACGGGTCTTCACCAACGAGGAAGGAGTTCCTCATGAGCCGGGAGAGCGAAGCCGCGGACCGCACCGAGGGAACTGATCGCAGAAGCCTGCTCAAGGGCACGGCGGGCGCGGCGATCCTGGGCATGTCGGGCCTGGGAGCCGGCGCACGGGCGTCCGAGACCGCGGAGCCCGGTGCCGCAGTCAAGAACGGCAGGATCCAGCAGTCGATCGTTCACTGGTGCTTCGAGCAGTACTGGCCCATCGACGAGTTCATCAAGTCGGCAAAGGGTCTGGGAATCAGCAGCATCGAGCTGCTGCCGGTCAAGTACTTCCCGCAGCTCAAGGAGGCCGGACTGATCAACGCAATCGGCCAGAT
>JBAUOX010000666.1:0-2015 GCA_049579985.1 Isosphaeraceae bacterium
AGGCCTCCAGCAGGTTGAAGTACTGCTCCATCGGGTTGAGCTGCTCCCACTGCACCATCATCTCCGGATCCACGACCAGGCGGGCCCTGGCGCCCGTCCCCCCGATGCGGGTAAGGCCGGAAGCTCGGAGGAGCAGGTTCAGCCCCTGCAGGTAGGGGTGCGAACGGATTTGCGGTCGCTTCAGTTCAAGGTGAAGGGGGCGGCTCAAGCGCCGGTCCAGCTCGCCGATCAACTTGATCGGAAGCAGGTTGTATTTCCCCTGCGCCTCGACCCCTTCAGGCCCGACGTAATCAAGGAGCGTATGGAAGTCGTGTAACACCGTACCGGGCTGGTCCGGGGAGATCACCTGGTTTCGGAGGAATTGCTCCTGGGAGGTCGTGAGCTCGGGTTGCTTCATCGTCGTTCCCTTTTCTGGCAGAAGTGGCTGAAACCAGCCTTGGCTCCAACCTACGAAAGCCGCGGCAGCGCACCGCAACATTCTCGAATCGCTGGCAGGGGGCCGATCAAGGCTGGCACTTCAACTGCTAGAATAGACGCCGGGGCCATCTTGAATCCATCAGCCGTCCCGGAGATCGCCAACCATGCGAATCGACAACGATCCCAAGCTCGACTTCGACGACGTGCTGATCCGTCCCAAGCGATCCGAAGCGCCCAGCCGGGCGAGCATCGTCCTGCAACGCGAGTACAGGTTTCTCAACAGTGGAGCGACCTGGAAGGGAATCCCCATTGTCGCGTCCAACATGGACACCGTCGGAACGATGGCCATGGCAGAGGCACTCGGTCCCGAGCTGATGACCTGCTTGCACAAACACTATCCCGAGAGAGAGCTGGTCGATTTCTTCAAGAACGCCGTGCATCGAGCCAGCACGTTCTTCACCCTGGGAATCAAGGATGAAGAGTTCGAAAAGCTGAGGACGGTCAAGACGAAGGTGGATCTCCGCTTCGTATGCGTCGATGCGGCAAACGGTTACACCAGGTACTTCGTGGAGCGTGTCAAGCGAATCAGGGAGACGTTCCCGCAACTGACCATCATGGCGGGCAATGTCGCCACGCCCGACATGGTCCAGGAGCTCTTGATTTCTGGAGCTGCCGACATCGTGAAGATCGGAATTGGTCCCGGCAGCGTCTGCACGACCCGCTTGATGACGGGCGTCGGGTACCCCCAGCTTTCAGCGATCATCGAGTGCGCCGATGCGGCTCACGGCTTGCGGGGTCACGTCTGTGCCGATGGCGGCTGCCGTTCGCCCGGCGACGTGGTCAAGGCGTTCGCCGCCGGTGCCGACTTCGTGATGCTCGGAGGCATGCTCGCCGGGGTTGACGAGTGCGAGGGGGGATGGGTCGAGAAGGAGGGCAAGCGGGTCGCACTGTCGTTCTACGGGATGTCCAGTCGAAAGGCGCTGGACAAGTACTCCGGAGGTCGCAGAGATTATCGAGCCTGCGAGGGCAGGGAAATCGAGGTTCAATGCAAGGGCCCGGTCAAGGAGACGATCCAGGAAATCACGGGGGGGATCCGAAGCGCCTGCGCCTATGTCGGGGCCACCCGGCTCAAAGACCTCTCAAAATGCG
Source organism: Isosphaeraceae bacterium (assembly GCA_049579985.1). Lineage (GTDB taxonomy): Bacteria > Planctomycetota > Planctomycetia > Isosphaerales > Isosphaeraceae > Aquisphaera. Next base: position 1,567 of record JBAUOX010000666.1, read on the forward strand.
CCACGTTTGTGATCTGCAGTCGACCAACTGGCAAAGACTGAAAGCACGACCCGCGATCCCTGCCGGACCGGGATCACGCGGGATGTTTCTTGGGCGGGACGACCTGAAGGCCGAAGACGCGGCTGGCGTGGCTGACGTGGCCGACTTCATCGACGGCTCGGACCGCCAGGTGGTACTTGCCGACGGCCAGCGGCGTCGTGATGTGCAGCGCGTACTGGCCGTTCTTCGCCACGATGGCCGTGCCGATGACGGTTCCGGTGGCGACGTTCACCATCTGGATGGTCGTGCCGTATTCGTAGCTGCCGACATACGTCGGAGCGTCAAGGGGCGTGATCGCGACACGTTTATTCACCTGATGGCCTGTGCCTTTGGTGATCGTGGGTGCTCGAGGCGCGGGCAACTGCTGGCCAATCACCAGCGCGAGCTGCAGGATATAGGCGTTATCGTTC
>JBAUOX010000667.1:0-3195 GCA_049579985.1 Isosphaeraceae bacterium
GCTGAGCAGCAAGATTTCGGCGGCTGGTTCCAGACCACGACGCATGAAAACTTCCGCACGCCGATGCGCGAGACGCGGTATGCGGTCATGGCACTGGCCCGGGCGTACCCTCGAGATGGGGCGCCACTGAAGTCGTGGGGCAACCGTGATGACAGCCCGGCCCGATTGCCACGCACCGATTCCCTGGTAAACAAACTCGATGACCTGGAGAATCTCTGGGACGTGCCCACAGGCGATCGGCCGCGATTCGCCAGTGAGATCGTCGGACTACTGCTCGCCGATCCCGAGCCACTTGCGCGCGCCGCGGCCGCGGCCTGTCTGGGACGGCTGGGACGACCCGAAGCGGTGTCGCCCCTTGTGCGCTCTCTGGGCGATCCCTCCAAGATCGTCTGGCGCTCCGCGGCCTGGGCCCTGAGGCGACTGGGCAATCAGGGAATCGGCATCGATGCGATCAGGAGGGCTCTGGACGATCCGGATCCGCGCGTGCGCCGGGGTGCGACCCGGATCTTCGCCTACCAGTTTCCGGGCATGGACACACGACTTGACCTGGCCGAGCGATTGGTCGAGCTGACCCGCGACCCCGACCTCTGGACTCGCCTGCAGGCCCTGCGCAGTCTGCGGCAGTGGTTCTACCGCACGGGCGACATTCCCTTCCAGCGGCGGATCATCGACACGTACCTGGCGCGGATGGCCGAGCCGGACGTTGCCGTCGTGCGGAAGAACCTGAGCGAGGGCCTGTACATCATGCTCGACGAGAACCTGGGCGGCGGTGTCAGCCTGCAGAAGAATATCGCCGAGCTGCCCGAAAAGCTCCGGCCAGGGATCATCGAGGCCCGCAGGGCCGTCGAGCGCGACGTGCTTCTGAACCCGGTTCTGGCCGCGCTGGAGCGTGGCAACTTGCTCCAGCGCGGTGCGGTGCTCGAGGCATTCGATGGATCGTTCCTCAAGGGCCGCTTTTACGCCCGCCAGCCCGAGAACATGATCGATGTCGGCAACGACCGGGAGTTCGGCTTCCTGTACGAGCCGCCCCTCGATGTGCTCGAGCGGACGTTCACCGCGCTCCTCGCCGCCAACCTTCCCCCCGAGCCGAGGCGCCAGGCCATTCAGCTTTGCAGCTTCTTCAAGGTGCCGGAGAGGACGAGCAGCGTGGCGATCCAGGCTCGCCTGCTCGCCGCGCTTGCCGACTCCGACGCCAGCGTGCGCGCGGCGGCCCGCGTTGTCGTTGGCAGCGAGCTGTCCCTCACAGGCGCCGAGGACGACGCGGGACGGATCAGCGCGCTGAACGACATTCTGACCGGGTCCGAATCCGGCGACGCGCGCGCGGCCGTGCTTGCCGCGATCGGCCGCAACGGCCGCCTGGGCGAGAGCCCGGCGATCAAGGCCGCAATTCGCAGCCTGTTGCCCCGCGCGGATGCCGCAGCCGACTTGCTCCCCGTTCTGGGACGGCCCGACTTCACGGCTGCCGAGCGATTGAGTGTAATCGACCGGGGCTGGAATCGAATCACCCCGCCGCAACGAATCAGCGCACTCGATCTGCTTTTTGCTCAACCGGCACTGGTGGATCGAGCCGAGCCCAGCGACCAGATCCTCGACCTCCTGCGGCGCGCGGCGACGGACCCTTCGGCCTCCGTCCGCGAGCGGGCGCTCTCCGGCATCAGCGGTCTGCCGGCGTCCTGGTCAAGCCGCAAAGCAAGCCAGTTGCTCCTGGTCGCGCTGGCGGACGACACTCCCGCGACCCGGAAGCTCGGCCTCGCGCTGGCCGCATCGAAGTCTTCGTTCTGGGAGCGGCCCGACGCCCGGGAGCATCTGGCCCGACTCCTGGTCGACCCCGACGCCGCGGTGCGACCGGACGCCCTCGACGTGGTCAAACACCATCGCCTGGTCGCAAAGTTCCCCGCACTGGCGAAACGAGTGAAGGCCCTGACCGAGGATCCCTCGCTCGCATCCCGTGCCGAGGCCGTGCTCCGGGCCGCCGGCATCGACCCGGCCGGCGTGCAGGCCGATCTCTCCCTGTCCAGACCGCGCGTGCTCAGCCTTGCAACCTTCCGGCGCACGGTCAACCCGCTCTTCTACCAGGCGGGGGAAGACACGTATTCCTGTGCTCGCTGTCACGCCAACCACACGATTCTCCGGATCGCCGAGGCCGATCCAGCCAAGGGCTACACGGACGAGCAGCTCCTGGTCAACTACAACTCGGTGCTCAAGGTCGTGAACCTGGGCGAGCCCGAATCGAGCCTGATCCTCCGCAAGCCGCGAAGTCCCCAGGGCCAGGGCGGTCCCGACCCAGCCAGCCCCACCGGCCTCACCCACGTCGGCGGCCCGCGCTGGGACAGCACCGAGCACCCCGCCTACAAGGCGATCCTCACCTGGATCCGCGCGGCCGCCGCGGCGCCAAGCGGCTCCGAGGTGTCCGTCGATGCGCCGCGGGTGAAATGAGAAGGCAGAGAGTGAGTCGTCGGGCGACTTTCCCATCGCAACGGCCTCAACTCATATCCAGCCGATCCCCGAGTTGCTACGATCATCGAGCAGAATCTGCTCCGCCTCGGAGATTGATTATGGACCTCACGCTGACCGTTCCAGATGAACTGGCGACTCGGCTGCGCGCCGTGGAGGCCCGGTTGCCGGAGATCCTCGAACTCGGACTGCGCGAATGGCTCTCCAGCTCGCCGGGCTATGCTGGCCTCAGCGGCGTGCTCGAGACGTTGGCTCGTCTCCCATCGTCAGAGGAAGTCCTCGGCCTGAGACCCGCCACGCAACTGCAAGACCGGATCGAGGAGCTGCTCGCCAAGAACCGTGCCGGGGGCCTGTCAGCCGAGGAACAGCGGGAATGGGAACGCTACGAGTACATCGAGCACCTCGTCCGTCTGGCCAAGGTCCGGGCCATCCAGCGTTTATCTTAGGACTACAGCGCTGGATCGGAGCTCCCGACTTCCTGTCCGAGTCGGCAGTAAGGGGGCTCACAAGCCTGATGCGCAAGCGAAGGGCATTCGAAAATGCATATCATTCAATGCCCTTCGCTTGCGCTTCAGGCTTGTTGCAACGGGTGTGATCGCGCCGGTGCCAAGGATAATGCGGCTTTTCTGGGCTTTTTCTCTCTCGAACCCTCCTGAGTCCCCATCTCAGGAAGAATCTTCGCTTGCAAATATGCCTGATACACTTGAGGCCAGATGCCGCTCAGATGGACCACCCGCAGGT
>JBAUOX010000668.1:0-2088 GCA_049579985.1 Isosphaeraceae bacterium
CATTCTCGGAATGCGAGGGATGGACTGCGACATCCATATCGGCGTACAGTTCTTGGACGTCATCGCGGGTCCCCAGAAAGATCACTCGATTGCCGCATCGGGCGGCGCCGTAGGACCTCACGCGTGCCTCGTAATCAGCCGCGTTTTCAGGAGCCCCCCCAACGAAGACACCAACAAGGTTCGGCTCTCGCCGGAGAACGAGTACCAGCGCGTCGATCAAGTCCTCGTGTCCTTTGAGGCCGCGCCGCTGGGCCAAGTAGCGTTTTGGAGCGTACATGAAGGCAACCATTCCTACCACCTTGGTCTCAGGAGACAACTTCAGCTCGGATCGAAGCTTGCCAGGAAGCCGCGGCTCGAAGTGCTCCAGATCGCTACCGTAGTAGGAAAGAAAAACCCGCTCCGGGCGGATGCCGGAGGCCCGATATCGGTCGCAAGTCCATTGGCAGGAGCCGACCCAGTAATCGGGCGGACCGGCCGTCGCGAGCTCAAGGCTCCGGTAGGCAGCGTGCTCGAGGTGCAAGGGACCGGGGACCTGAAAGATCCGCGGGACTGACTGGCGGCCCAGCGCCAACCGCATGGTGAGCGTTGTCGTGACGAAGTGGCTATGGATGATGTCCGGGCGTACCTGAGCTACCAACTCGCGCATCTCGGCGGCCAGCGTGGGCCACCGCCACGGTGAGCGCGTCGGCAAACTTGCATCGAGCAGGTGGACAATGACCCCAGCCGACCGGTACCCAGGGATAAGAGGGCCGTCGGGGGGAAGTGCAGCGTGGACCTCTACCCCAAGCCTGACCAGTTCTCGCATTTGCCGGAGTGCCCACTGGCCGCCGACCGAGGTCTTGAGCATATGGAGGGCCCTCAACGGACTTCCCCTTTCTTTATCCATAAGCATGTGCATTCCTCAATATATCTATAAAATTCAATCCGCCGCTCGCGGAGCTTATCCTCTTTGTAGTCCCTGGCTTTCTCCAAATTGCGGGAAGACATTCGGGCCATGCGATCCGGATCAGTGACCACTTCGCGGATCTTGGCCGCCAGTGCCACAACGTTCCCGGGTGACACCATATCTTCCTCGAGCAAGAGTTCCGGGATTCCGCCGACCGTCGATCCAATGCAGGGTAGCGCCCTCGCCATGGCCTCCACCATCGCCCGGGGCAGTCCCTCGGTGCGCGAGGGGAGGACGAACACATCCGACCGGTCCAGTTCGGCTCGCACTGCCTCAACGCTGTTCAACTGGCCGTGAAAGTGGACGAGCGAACCGAGGCCCATAGACCGGGCCTTGGCTTCGAGTGACGCCTGGTACCTGCCCCCACCGAGCCAGACGAGCTCCAGCTCGATCCCGTCCCGGACACACATGCCGACGGCGTCCAAGAGCACGTCCGGGGCTTTGTACATTTGCTCCAAAGATCCGACACTGATTAGACGAACTGACGATTCCGCGCGGCGAGGAAGCCGGTAAAATCGGGTGAAAGCGTTCTCCGACAGCTCGACATCGGAGAAGTGCGTCGAGAGGGCTTTTCCCGCGCGTGCGCAGAACGCGGTCTCTGGCATCTCGAGACTCGAGAAGTGTGTCGCAAAAGCTGTCCCCCCAGGTGGATAGCGGCGCTGCAGGTACCATTCTGTGACATAAGCGGCGCCGCATGCGCCGGCACACTGTCGACGTAGCTGGCGGGAAAACCACCAGCGGAAGAACGGGCGCAGCGGATGCACGACCGCCCCGGGCGCAAACACGTCGTACGGGTCGCCGACAACTTCCACTCCGTAGGGCCGCCTCGTCCGACGCAGTTGCGGCTCCAGGCAGGCCGCGATCTGCGAGCCAACACGGAGGATGACCGCGTCGGACGGTCCCATTGCGCTGCGGACATCGCTCCGGACTCGGTGCCTGCGCAAAAGGTATTGCCAGGGGCCAAGGTAGTGTGTCACGGGAATGAAAGAGACTCCTGAGCCGTCCGATCGAACCCATCCGGGCGAGGCGGCGTCAACCCGGCGCGCGCGGGCGACGACCCGCACATGATCGAAGACATCCAGGTAGCGCAGCCAGAACCGATAGGCGAATGGGCCGGGGCTCCATACCTCACCACCTGGAGT
>JBAUOX010000669.1:0-7202 GCA_049579985.1 Isosphaeraceae bacterium
GTCTCGGTCTCGTCTGGGGGGATCTCCGTTCTTGGGGGGGAGATCGGCAGGAGGGGAAGCCCCGGCGCTCCGGCCGGGGCGCCCGGCTCCGGCGCATTTGCGCTCCGGCTTCCCGGAGTGAGGGTCCACGGGCCGGTGCCGGCGACTGCTGGTGCACCTGGCCGTCCGGCTTCCACGGCCCTGGCGACGACCTCGACCGCGATGTCCAGACTCAGGCTGTGCGAGTCGAGCACCATATCGTAGTTGTGCGGGTCGGCGGAGGCCATTCGGTGCATGGTTCGATCGAACTGGGAACGACGGCGATCCAGGTCTCTGGCCGCCCGTCGCGCCGTCCGGACCGACACACCCATCCGCTCGGCCAGTCTCAAGGCGCGAATGCGTAAGGGGGCGATGATCCGGAGGGAAAGGGTGGTCTCACGGGGAAGCAGGAAGCCGGCGCCGCGGCCGACCAGGACGGATTCCCCCGCCCGCCCGATCGCCTCGATCAACTTCGCAAGATGGTCGAGATACGCTTCCTGCGGGGCATAGTGCTCCTCACGAAGAGGAAGCAGCCAGTCCTGAACCACGCTGGGGGCGAGCTCGTCGAAGCACCGGACCTCATCGACCGGCAATCCCATCCGGTGGGCGATCGCCTCGAGCAGTTCGCGGTCATAGACTTTCCAGCCCAATCGCCGGCCGACCAGCCGGGCGATCGTACCACCGCCAGCGCCGGTTTCCCGGCTGATGCAGATATTCTGGAACCGCGCCACCGTGCGCACGGCATCATGAGGCTGGCGATCCTCCTCGCTTTGTCCCAAGAGCCAGCGAACCACGGACCTTGGCCAGTCCCTGAGGCCAGAGGCACCCCGGTGTTGGGATTCGGGCGTCGCGCTTGCGAACCTCTCCCACGCCGCCATGGGCGGATCTCCTCCGGTATCCACTGAACTTCACTTCAGTCTAGGGCCTGGACCGCGCGTTGAAAAGGCGCTCGTTGTCATTCCCATTCCCGGCCGCTGTCGTGATCGATTGGCGGACCGATTCATCGTGCAATCCTCGTGTTTCAACCGTGTAATCCTTACAACGAGTCGAACGCTTGGCTCGATTTTTCGGGATTCCGCTGGTTTTTTCTCAAGTTTTGAGCGGGCAGGAAGTTGGGAATTCCGGCCGCCCCCAGGTCGGGCGTGGCACAGGCTTTGCCTTATCCAAACCCACGTGGGTTCTTACAGGACTCCAAGGCGGTCTCGCCGCTTGTAATGCAACCCCGTCCGGTGCGATCTGCTTTCGGTGCGATCTGCTTTGCGGATCGGGTTGACGTGTGTTTTCCGGGAATCGAGTGAAGGATCACCCCACCATGAGAAATCGGCGACATACCCTTTTGTGGATGAAAGACCTGATCGACCACATGTCTCGGTGCCATGACCAGCTTCAGTGGGCCGGCGATGGCGCGACGCAGTTTTTCCTGGCCGAGGCGATGCTCGGCGACCTGGTCGAGTGTCAACGCCTCTGCGAACAGTTGCGTACAGCCCCGGCCGCCCCAAAGGGATCGGCAGTTCGCACCACGGATCTTGTGATGACCTGATCGCGGCCGGGCCGAAGCGTGGAAGTTCTCCGGGCAGACCCCGGTGGCGATGGACCCTCGATTCGGATAACTTGCTCGTGGTTCAAACAGTAGGTGATCCGCTGCAACCGCGGATCGCCCCTGACTGAAGCCACGCGAGGGTCTAGCCGATGGGCGCTTCCGATCCCTGGACGATTCGCGGTTCTCCGTCGATTCGCTCCAGGTCCAGGTCTACGACGATCGCGCCGGGGCCGGACGGGCCGCGGCTCTCGCGGTCGACCAGGCCATCCGAGATCGTCAGAAAGCCGCGGGGCACGCCAACGTGGTGTTCATGGCTGTTTCGATCGGATCGAGGATGTGCCCACTCACGCCTTCACCCTCACTATCCCGGCGCTGTTGGCGGCGCCCCATCTCTCGGTGGTGGCGCCCGGGCCGCGGAAGGCGAACGCCGTGCTGACCACCCTGCGGGGACCGATCAACGAAGCTTGCCCGGCCACGGCGCTGAGACGGCATCCCGGAGCCACACTTTACCTGGACCGCGACGCGGCTCGGCTGGTGCTCTGATCTGGGTCGCTTACCGCCCCGCGGGTCGTTGGTGATGCTGCCCTCGATGCGCCTTGCGCGATCGATCGCGACACCGTCCTGAAGTAAACTGCAGGTGGGTATCATGAGGGTGCGGCCCTCTGGCCTGACCGTCCACCGGGAATCCAATCCCCATTCGAGGAGAAGCACCGTGCGCTGGGTCACAGTTGCCACCGAGCAGGGTCCGAGAGCTTGCGGCGTCGTTCATGAACGCTACGTCGATTTGAACGGGGCTGATCCCCAGATGCCCTCGAGCATGCGGGAACTTCTGGGGCTGGCGCCGGACCAGCAGCGCAAGGCGTGGTCGCTCCTCGACAGCGGCAGTCTCAGCTACGAGCCGGCGAAGACCCGGCTTCTTGCTCCCGTGCCCGACCCGCGCAAGATCATCTGTATCGGACTGAACTACCGCGATCACGCTGCCGAGAGCGGCGTGCCGGTCCCGCCTGAGCCGGTCCTCTTCAGCAAGTATCCGACCACCCTGATCGGCCACCTTGACCGGATCGTCCTGCCCCGGGTGAGCCAGGAGGTGGATTACGAGGCCGAGCTGGTGATCGTCATCGGCCGGGGAGGAAAGCACATCTCGGCGCAGAATGCCCGCGACCACGTCGGCGGTTACACGGTTGGCCACGACGTCTCGGCGCGCGACTGGCAGCTCAAGAAGCCGGCCAAGCAATGGATGGCCGGCAAGACGTTCGACACGTTCGCTCCCACGGGGCCAGAGCTGGTCACGCCCGATGAGGTGCCCGACCCGCACAATCTCGGTATCCGGCTGCGGCTCAACGGTCAGACGATGCAAGACTCCTGCACCAGCCAGCTCATCTTCGGGGTCGATGAACTGATCGCCTACCTGTCACGAATCGTCACGCTCGAGCCGGGCGACCTGATTTTCACGGGAACCCCGCCCGGCGTGGGTATGGCGCGCAAGCCCCCAGTCTGGCTCCGGCCGGGCGATGTCGTCGAGGTCGAGATCGACCGTCTTGGCATCCTGCGCAATAGCGTGATCGCCGAGAACGAGGCGGGTTGAGCGAGTGGTTGACAAGCTGACATTGACATCGGCGTCGAGTGAGGACTGGCGGATTCAGGAGACGAGCCCATGGGCGAGATCATCGACAAGCCGGAGCTGGAACACGAGCCGACATGGGACGTAGCCCAACTCTTCCCTCCTCAGGGCGACTGGAGCGAGGCGGAGTACCTGGCTCTCGACACCAATCATCTGGTGGAGTTCTCCCAGGGCTTCGTGGAGTTCTTGCCAATGCCGACGCTCAGCCATCAGCTCATCGTCCTCTTCTTGTACAAGGCATTGGATTCTTTTGTTTCCGCGGCGAGACTCGGACGCGTTGTAGTTGCTCCATACAAGGTCAAGCTCTGGGAGGGGAAATACCGCGAGCCCGATGTCACTTTCGTCAAAGGGGAGCATCTGCCGCGCATGGGTGAACAGTTCTCACTCGGAGCTGATCTCGTGATCGAGGTTGTCAGCGACCAGGGTCGCCCGCGCGATCTGGAGAGCAAGCGGCAAGAGTACGCTCAGGCGGTAATTCCCGAGTACTGGATCGTCGACCCCCAGCTCGAGCAGATCACGGTGCTCGCGCTCGAAGGCTCGTCTTACGTGGTTCACGGAGAGTTTCCCAAGGGCACCAAGGCCAGCTCGAAGTTACTTGAAGGCTTCAACGTCGACGTGACAGAGGTCCTGTCCGTCGAGCGTTGAGAGCGTCGGCTTGGCCGTTCACCGACGTAAGCGCTTCGAGAGGTCGCGGGCGTCGGCATAATCGGGGGCCAGGCGAAGTGCTTGCTCCGCAGCCTTGAGAGCGTCAGCCGGCTGGTGCGCGGCAACCAGCGCCAGGGCAAGAAAGTAGTAAACGTCGGCTCGGTTGGGCAGGTTCCCGGCAGCCATCCGGAAATCGGCGATCGCCTGGGGAGGATGCCGCAGCATCAGATGCGCGCGGCCGCGGAGCAATCGCACCTCACCGTTCTCTGGAGCCAGGTCCACGGCCTGGTCGAGCCGCGCGAGTGCCTGATCCGGCTGGTTCCGCGCGAGCTGGATGGCGCCGATGCGCTGGCTGACATCGGGATGCAACGGATTGAACTCGAGGGTCCGGAAATAGGCGGCGAGGGCTTCATCAGACCGGCCCATCGCCTCGAGTTGCTCTGCACAGGCGAAGTGGGCCTCGGCGTCGTGAGGCTCGATCTCGACGGCCAACTGAAATCGCTTGAGTGCTGACTGAGGATCTTCCTTGGCGGCTTCGATGGCGCCCAGCCCGATCAGGGCCCCGACATAGTCTGGATCGAGCTGCAGCGCCCGTCGGAAGCAGGTTTCGGCCTCGTTCAGGCGTCCCTGGAGCTGCAGGACCTTTCCCAGCCGTTGATGGGCTTCGGCGGAACCGGGGACCTGAGCGGCCAGTTGCAGCAACTCCATCCTCGCCTGTTCCAGATCGCCCCGATCGACGGCCGCCTGGGCCCGCTCGCTGATCTGCTGGGTGCGAGCTGCCTGCTGGGCGGTTGGAGGGGCCTGAGGGTTTCCCCGGCGCGCGCCAGGCCAACTGCATCCGGCACTGGCCGCAAGCAGGCTCAATGACAGGCACCTGACCGCGATCGAGGCCCCGCGCCGCATGGCCAGTCGTCCCCTTCCCTGGGGTGGGCTGATCGTTTCGCTTGGCCTTGGTCCGCCTTGCGATCCGTTCCGCCAGACCGGCAAGCGACCGGGCAACCCGGAAACTCGCCGTACCTTACGGAGAAGCCAGCCCACGGTCAATCCCGGTTGTGTTCACGAGGCAGGGCAGGGCAGGGCCGCGGGGCCGCACGGCCGTTCCCTGTTCCGGGCGGGATTGGCGGCATCGCATCGTGGCGGAAACGGGTGGAAAGGAGGGCGGAAAAGAATCCTTTGTGCACGTCCAGACCGACGAACCGAGTTCTTGGTACACTTGGCTGTGGACCATTTCGCCCGTTGTTGGCTCTGTCCGGTACGCTGCAAGCGGTCAGAATAACCCGCGGTGCACGTGACTGACTGGTCTAGCCATGCTTTCAACCGAGGTTGCTCGTGCCTTGACTGTGACCGGCTTTAGCGTAGCGAAGCCGCCGAGGATAACAGGAGCGAGTCACGCGTCATGATCATCCCCACCGAACCCATTGGGAGTATTCCGAGGCCTATTCAATTAATCGAGGCGATCGCGACTGGGGACGGGACGGACCAACAGCTCGACCCGCTCTACGACGAGGCGGTCCGGGACACCATCGCGCGGTTTGAGGCCACGGGTTCACCCGTGATCACCGACGGCGAACAGAGGAAGTACCACAACTTCTGGACCTACTGCGTGCAGGGGCTTCCGAACACCGCCCCGGACGGTTTCAAGATCCCGTTCTCGGCCGGTCATATCCGCCGGATGCCCCGGCTCACCGCCGGGCCGTTCCGGTACAAGCGGTATGCGGACAGCTACCTGGCTGTGGCCCGGCGCTACGCCCACGTGCCTCTGAAACAGGCGGTCATCTCGCCTTCAGCCCTGAGCCTCCTGTACCCGGCCGACGAGATCCCCGGTTATCCCCGCGAGCAGTTCATCCAAGACCTGCTAGGCGAGCACGAGACCGAGGTTCGTCGCTGCCTCCAGGCTGGCGCGCACAAGGTCCAGATCGATTTCACGGAGGGGCGGCTGGCCGTCAAGCTCGACCCCTCCGGGAATCTCCTGCACAGTTTCATCGATCTGAACAACCTCGCGCTGTCGCGGTTCTCCGCCGAGGACCGCGGGCGCATCGGCGTGCACACCTGCCCGGGGAGCGACCGCGACTCGACCCACAGCGGGGACGTCGATTACGCCGAGCTGCTGCCGAGCCTTTTCCAGTTGAAGGCGGGTAATTTCTACATTGCCCTGGCGGGCGAGAGCGACCGCGTCCGGATCCTCAAGATCATCCGCCAGCAGATGACGGCGGACCATCGGATCTTCGTCGGCGTCGTCTCGCCAATCGACCCGCGCGTCGAGACGGCGGAGGAGGTGAGGGACCGCGTCCTCGAAGCGGCCAGATATATCCCGGTCGAGCAACTGGGAACGACCGACGACTGCGGATTCTCGCCGTTCTGCGACGACACGTCGACGACTCGCGACACGGCCTTCGAAAAGATCCGCGCACGCGTCCTCGGCACCGAACTTGCTGCAAAGCGGATCGGAGGGAGTTGGATCGGAGGAAGCTAATGGCGGCAGACGAGGACGAGGAGGCGCTGCTCCGCTCCGTTGCCCTGCAGAACGCCCAGAGCATCCTCGTCGCGCGCCAGAGGGCCGAGGAGGAACTTGTCCGGGCGAAGGACGCACTGGAGCTGAGGACGGGAGAGCTTGCCCGTTCGCTGGCGATGATGCGCGCGACGCTGGAATCCACCACGGACGGGATTCTGGTGACGGACGGCGGTGGCCGGGTGACGGGCTTCAACCAGAAGTACCAGGAAATGTGGCGGCTCCCCCAGGAGCTGATGAATTCGGGGGACCACCAGCAACTGCTGGACGTTTGTGGCCGACAGTTCGCCGATCGCCGGCAGTACCTCGCCAGGATTGACGACATTTACTCCGCCTCGCCGTCGGAAAGCTATGACCTGCTGGAACTGGCTGACGGCAGGGTCTTCGAGCGGTTTTCGAGGATCCAGGTCGTCGACGGAAGGAATGTCGGCCGGGTCTGGAGCTTCCGCGACATCACGGCGAGCAGGCGGGCCGAAGAAGAGTTGCAGAAGCAATCAGAATGGTTGCGGGTCACTCTTTCCAGCATCGGCGATGCCGTCATCACCACCGACGCCGAAGGCCGGGTGACGTTCCTCAACCGCGTGGCCGAGGCGCTGACCGGCTGGTTCACGGCCGACGCCGCGGGGCGGCCACTGCCGGACGTCTTTCAAGTCGTCAACGAACAGACCCGTCGGTCGGTCGAAAACCCCGCCCTCCAGGCCCTGCGGGACGGGCCGGTCGTGGGGCTGGCGAACCACACGGTCCTCATCGCCCGGGACGGGACCGAGCGCCCCGTCGACGACAGTGCCGCGCCGATGCGGGACGGGTCCGGGGCGACCGTCGGGGCGGTACTCGTGTTCCGGGACATCACCGAGCGCCATCGGACCGAG
>JBAUOX010000670.1:0-3323 GCA_049579985.1 Isosphaeraceae bacterium
AAGAAGACGAGCGCGCATCTGCTCGCCCAGGAAAACTACGAGGAATATGTCAAGGACATCCTGACCAAGCACCTGGCGATCTGGGAAGCGAGGAAGGGCGATCCCGCAGCCTTGCAGAAGGCGGCCGGCGCGACCGAGGCTTTCTTGAAGAAGATGACGAAGGACGGCCCGTATCCGGATTCGGGGGTTTGCCCGTGCTGCAAGCATCCTGCGGTCGTGTGCTATCGGTTTTCGGAAATCTATGGCCGTGACGAGGTCGCGATCACGGGGACCTATGCTGTGGGCGTGAAATGCTTTTATTGCGACATTTTCCTGACGGGCTACAGGGCGGTCGATCACTTCAAGCTGAACGACCAGGTCGGCGGTCTGTTCGGGGGAACCATGAAAGTCGCCGATCTGCGTGGCGATTGAACCGGGGCGGCCGGCGCTCGCCATCGCTCTCTCACTCCGCCTGACTGTTGAACCAGTGATTGAACCGGTCGCTACCCGCGCCCGACCACAGCCAATGCGATTTTATGGGCCGCTTCATCCAGCCGACCGGGTAGGAGAACAGCTTCGATTCCGCCACGATGCGCCGATCCGGCATCGGGTTCAAATGGTCGTCCAGATTGGCTTTCGGGTTGGGGCTATGGGATTGCAGCCACCCGGAAGCCCCCACGGCGTCCCGGCATATCTCGCAATAGAGGATAGCCAGGAACAAACCGCCCAGCGCCTCGACGGCGCGCCGGAGGGTGGCCTCTCTCCGATTCTCGATCCGGTTATGCTTGATCTTATTGTAGGCCTTCCACCATTTCAGCTCGTGCCCGGGGTATGAGGCCTTGTCGTAGCCTGCAAGGCCCTGCCAAGCCCCGAATGGCCTGATCTTCTCCGGCGACTCGCCCCAGAACAGGACCCACTTGCCGGACAGGTCCTGGCCGAAGAGGGCGAAGTAATCGGTGATGTTGAGGTTCTGGCTGGCCACACACGGCGACTGGACCGCCTGCTGCTTGAGCAGCGAATCGAGCTGGCTGCACGTCTCCAGGAGGACGGTGACCAGGCGCGGCGACCAGACGTTCTCATGGACGGCCTCGTAGGGGATCACATCGAGGACCGCCATGAGCATCTGCTCGGCCGACTCGAACCAGACGATCACGCTGCGAAGGTCGGTGTCTGCCATGTTCTGAATCCCGCTGGGCCGGGCCCATGGACCCGGTTCCAGCCGCCCCGTCGGAGTCCACGATTCCGTTAGCCGTCCCCTGGGCTCACTTTAAATCGCCGACCCACAGATAGGGATTCCTGAGCTTGGGCTCCGTCATGCCGGGAAGCTCGTCGATCAGGGTCTCGCAACATTGCGCGAAATGGTCGTAGAAGTCCTCGCTGACGAGAAGCAGCTTGCCGTTGACGATCTCCAGATGCTGCTCCGGGCCTCCGTCATCGTGGGCGCGTTCAGAGTAGGCGATGCGGACGCCGGGACGCAGGGGCGGAGGTGACACTGTATATTAGTCTTTTTCTAAAGGCAACTTACGACGAAATGCCAGCCGCCTGCCCTCCGCGCTTGGGTGGCCGACCACGCCGCCGTTGCACGGCTGGAGCCGGATGACCCCGCAGCCGCTTCTGGAACGACTCATCACCCACTACCCAAGTTATTGCAACTTCATGGGTTATTTTACACATAAGTCGCAACCTGTCAAAAGTTTGCGTACAGTGTCACCGCGGTCCCCAAAGTTTGCGTACAGTGTCACCGCGGTCCCCAACATCATCATTTCGTTTTGCCGTCCTCCAATCCCTTCAAGTACGCGGCTCTAACTACATTCATCATCGTCGTGAACCGGTCTTTTTGCTGCTGCGTGTTAGTTTTCTTTAAGAATTGCTCACGCCAAAATGTGTAAATGGACTCCGCAACCGGGATAAGTACAGTTTTATCATATACTTCGATGCGTATATCCTTTGTTTTACCGGACACAAACGTTACTTGCGTAATCTGCACGGAAACATCGGGTTGCTTTTTCGAGGTATGTTTTTCCTCGGCCATGGAAAAATCTCCAGAAGGTTAAGGAGGCATCATCTCATCTAGGCTATGGCACAAATGAGGCGGTTGTATTGCGGGCAGCGGTCCTTAGCCGCCCTTGACCTCGGCTTTTTCCGCTTCCTTGATGAGGCGGACAACGGCGTGAATCGTCGCCAGGTAATAATAGAACATCCAGCTATACCAAATGGGTTTGCTGTAAGAGGTCTTTTGGTTGCTGTTATGGTGACGGATACCGAATTTGTTAGCTAAATGAAAGAGGTCGGACTCATCTGCGCTATCAAGAACAGCATGTGCACGTGGCTTGAGATACTCCAGCACATCGGCAAGATCGCGGACTGCATCGCGACGTTCATCAAGCGACGAGCGATAGCGGCGAAACTTCGTTTTTGCCGCCGCCACGCGACCGTTGATGTTCTCAGGATCGATCTCTGGCAGTTCCGCGTCAAAAAGATCGCCAAGGCCATCATCGGCGAGAGTCAGAAGCTCGCCGTCGTCGGATAATTCGTACCCGCTTTCGTAGAGTGCAAGCAGCTCGTTTATCCGTTCACGGTATTCCCGCCGACCCGGATCGCGTTCAAAGCTATTAAAATGCCACCCACATTGACTAAAGGTGTGATGATAGCCATCCTCTTTGATCGGCCGCGAGCAATGCTCGTAAAGGAATTCGATGACATCAAAGAGATCATCCTCGGCGTAGTTGTCGATGCGAAGACCAATCGGCGTTAAATTGTCCTTCCGAAGTGCCAGTAACAGAGCTCCGGCCAAGTTCTGGCCAAGCGTACCCGGAACAAAACCTGCATCGACGCATTGGTAGCCAAACGCCTCTTGAAAATAACCTTTGTCCTCAAAATCTACGAAGAGGGTTTTGAACAGGTCCCGCATAGTTGCAAGACCAAAGCTTTGCGAAAGCTGGTTCTTGCCGGTTCGGACGGAGTAGTAGGGTGTCTTGCGCATATTAAAGCTCTTCACATAGGGAACGCATTAATCATCCAGGAACATGCCGAGGCAGTCAACAGCGACAGGTGACAGGCATCTTAAACCCTCGCCTGCCCGCAATGCTCCCGCGCATGGCCTGGAGGGCGGAAAGCGGGAGGAAAGCGGGAGGGCGGAAAGCGGAGGGCGGAAAGCGGGACAGGTACGATATTGACAAGATGGGGAGTTTTGGATTATGGTTCGCCGATGCCACGAACAGCGCGGGGCGCTCCTGGTGGAATGGTTTTTCACGTCTTGAATCGCGGCGTGGCGCGAATGCAGTTGTTCGAGAAAGCGGCCGACTACCAAGCATTCGAGCAGGTTTTGCGGGATACTCTTGATC
>JBAUOX010000671.1:0-1813 GCA_049579985.1 Isosphaeraceae bacterium
GCGTTGCAGCGCGCTTGCAAGGCAGCAAACAGGCCTGACAGCACCGAGTATTGTGTAAGATAATATGTATGCGCGCCCTATTAATGTAGAGGGCAGGCGCAAACGATAGCCCAACCCGAAATACCGGGGTGGGCCGCACACGGCCCCTTCCACCGAAAAAGGGGATCCAGAGTAGCGGCCGCGGAAATAGTGGAGCGCAGTTACTAGCGATCCCGCCCGATATAGTCGGGCGATTAGCCGTCGGGGAAGACATACCGGAAACGACGGCGACCACCATCCCTAGTCTATTCCGGCCTGCAAATGGCGACCAGGATGGGGGATACAGCGCCTGTTGCGGAGCTTGGCAACAGCCCAAGCAGCGAACAGGCAGATTCCACACCACATTTATTGGAGGTAGGGTCCCTCGTTGGACCCGATGGTTCAACCAAGCAACGGCCAAAAGCCGAAGCCCCAACTCTCGCCGATGGCATCTGGCAAAGCCAGTTGATCACCGCGGCGAGACTCGAGTGCGCGATCAAGATCGCGTACAGAAAGGAAGTTAGAACAAGTGAGAAAAGCATTTCAAATCCTATGCCGGCGGACTACGGAGTAGCCCCCAATAAGGTGAACCTTCGGCAGTCAGTGCGCGAGCCGAATGTTCACGCACGATGGACAGCAATCTGCTGACCGTGTCCGAGCTAGCCAGCGAATGGAATTGTTCAGAGGACTTCATTTATCGCCGCTGCCGCAAGGGACATCCGCGGTTCATCCCGCATACCAGGCTTACGCCTCGGGACATCCGGTTTGACCGCGGAGTGATATCTGGCTACTTGCAAAGCGTTACGCAGGGCGATAACCTGAGTTCGGGTTCAGCGGTCCGAGGAGGATGCATGACTCGGACC
This sequence comes from Isosphaeraceae bacterium, assembly GCA_049579985.1. Taxonomy (GTDB): domain Bacteria; phylum Planctomycetota; class Planctomycetia; order Isosphaerales; family Isosphaeraceae; genus Aquisphaera. Next base: position 882 of record JBAUOX010000671.1, read on the forward strand.
CGCGATAGACAAGGAACGTTGTTGAAACGAGGGAAGAAAAGGAAGCTCTATCTTGTCCAATGGTCTCAGGGAAACGAGAGGTTATCGCACAAACTGGGATGGTGCGACGAGATGACCCGCAGCCAAGCGGAACGGGCGAAGCGACAGTTTATGGAAAAGATCAATTCGCACCGCGAGGTCGCCGGGGACTCGATTACGTTGGCACGTTTTTACCAGGAGCATTTCTGGGACGGAGCGAACTACAAAGACGAGTTGCTGAACAAACGTCCCAGCACAAGACGCGACTTCAGATGGACGATGGACCAAATCTGGATTCCCCAGTTTGGGCACAGAAGGATGGATACCATCAAGACCGCCGATATTCAGAAGATCCTGGTCCCAACAATTGGTGAAGGGGAAGGACAGATAGCCCGCAGGACGGCTTTGAAGTTCAGAGCTTACTTGAGCAGCGTGTTAAGCTCGGCTTTGAGGCTCGAGGCGGGAGTCACCCATAACGCCGCCCGAGGTGTGAAACTACCGGCGTCACAAACGGAGAAACCACAACGCTACATCACTCCGGAACAGGCCATTGCCGTTGAAGAGCAGCTGACGAACCCGTGCCATCGAATGGCTTGGAAGCTTATGCTGTGGGCGGGGAACAGGTGTGGGGAAATCCGAGGACTCCGCTGGCGTTCGGTTCACTGGGAGCAGAACACAATTCTGGTGACCGAAAGCGTCTGGGAAGGCAACAGCACGCAGCCAAAAACGAAGAAGGGTTACCGGAAGGTTGTCCTTACCCCAACTCAGATCGCTGAGTTAAGGAGGTACAAAGATGAAAATCACGCCAGTGCCGGCCTGGATGAATGGTTGTTTCCTGGCCGAGGGAACCGGCCGATGGACATGCACTGGTTTATGTCCGAACATATCAAGCCCGTCGCAGAGAAACTTGGTAT
>JBAUOX010000672.1:0-6001 GCA_049579985.1 Isosphaeraceae bacterium
TGACGACGACATCCACGACGAGAGCAGCGGATCAGGCTGCGCGAAGTGGATATGAGCCAGGGACCGTAGCCTGAAACACCAATGGTCGTCCAGTGGTGTCCGTGCTCGCGCGCGAAGACCTCGGCAATGCAACTGCTACTACACCGGTGAACGGCTGCTCCTCTTCGATCACGATTTGCAGGATGCCGAGGTCGGCCGCGCCGCCGGGCAAGACGACCACCACGGAATGGGAGTCGCTCCGGCTGTAATCCGGGCCGGGGCGCCCATACCGCAGGAGGCCCTGGTAGATCAGGTCGATGCCCCGGCCGGTCCGCTCGGCGAGCCCGATACGCTTGATGGCGTCGGCGAGTAGGGGGTTTCGGGGGCGGGGCTCGACGACCAGCAAATTGTTAAACCACCTTCAAAGGGCTGCCTTCAGCGACTCACGTCCGCCCTACCCTCCTACATAGTATCTGACACCTCTTCGATTGCCTGGGAAGAACTGGCGGCAGCATGGGGCGACCCAAGCCAGGAGCGAGAGGTCGCCTGGACGCTTCGTCTGCGAGTCGGGATGATCACAGGACGAGGACAGTGAGCCACTGCCCCGATCAGTTCCTCTCCTTGGGTAGCCAAAGAGTCCTGCGGGAGCCATCGACGTGGAAACACCGCTTTTCATCTGCCACGCCAACTGCTGCCGGTCGGTGTTGGCTTACTACCTCTATCGCCATCTGCACGCAGACGACCCCGCCCTGTCTGCCGGTCTGTTTGCGGGAGAATGTATCAACGACCGTGCACTTGGGATGCTGAGACACTGGGGCATCGATGCCAGCGGGCACTGCCCCCGCCAGGTGGACGGTGAACTCTGTGACCAAGCGAGTGCCATCTTCGTGATGGCTCCAGCACACCTCCGTCGCCTGCTGAGGCTCTACGGCGAGTATCTGGACCGGAAGACCTACCTGTTCGCCGACCCCTTCAGCCGGCCTCTATCGTTCCATCGTGGCGAATACAAGGTCTACGACCCATCCTTCGATCCCCGACCAATCGAGGAGTTGGTCCACGCATGTCGCTGGATGCGAGAACGGGTCCAGCAGATCGGGCTGGCGTTGCGGAGCCCAGGCAATACTCTGGTTGCAGCATCTCAGTATCTCCCGTTGATCGAAGCGGTCGATCCTGATGATTTCTGAAGCGGTGTTCGGATTTCTCCCTACGAGCCACCTTCAAGTGGCTGCCACCGATCCCGGTCAACGTGCAGGGAGTCGAGGATCCGGCAGCGGCTACCGGATCGGAAACGTCTGATTCGCCCTCGTCGTCCTGACCGAGACCGCCCGCAGGAACCCCTCGGTGCTCAGATAATCCCGCCGTTGGCACGGACGTTCTGCCCGGTGATCCAGCGAGCCTCGTCGCTGACCAGCAGAGCCACCACGTCGGCGATGTCCTCGGGCTGCCCCAGCCGTCCCATCGCAGTCATCTGGGCGAATCGCTGTTTGTCTTGCTCTGTCTTGCCCTGCCCAAACAGTTCCGTATCGGTCGGTCCCGGCGAGACGACGTTGACCGTGATGCCCCTCGGACCTAACTCCTTGGCGAGGACGTGCGACATCTGCTCCACCGCTCCCTTCGTGGCGACGTAAGCGCCATAGGTCGGCAGCATCATGGCGGTCGTGGACGACGAGAAATTGATGATCCGCCCTCCATCTGCCATTCGTTTGGCTGCCTGCCGGCAAGCGAAGAACGTGCCTTTAACGTTGACGGCGAAGATCCGATCGTACTCTTCTTCGGTAACATCCTCAACCGGTTTGTTGAACATGACGCCTGCGTTGTTGACGAGGATGTCGAGCTTGCCGAAATGCTCGAAGGCGGCGTCGAAGAGCCGCTGTATGTCGCCGACCTTGCCCACGTCGCCCTGGACGGCGACGGCACGACCGCTCGCCGCCTCGATGGCGGCAACGGTCTCGAGGGCTGCCTTGTGGTTACCCGAGTAGTTGACAACGACCGCGGCTCCGTCCTGACCGAGCCGCACGGCGATAGCCCGCCCAATCCCCCTTGACGCCCCGGTGACCACAGCCACCTTCCCATCGAGTCTCATCTGGCACCTCCTTTTCTGTTCGCCTCGTGACATCGATCGAACGATGAGGTCAGGATCTAAGTCCACATCAATCGTCGGTCACACCCGGCTCGAAAACAGATCAACCTCGGGTCAACCCTCCGTAGAGCAACCTTCTCGCCCGTCTCAAGGTATCCTCGATCTCGGTGAGGTCGCCAACACCCATCACCTTGAAAATCAGCCAGTCGATGTCGGCTTCGAGTTCAGTCAGAGCCAGGGTGCGGGCGCTTTTCCGACCTCGTGGTTTCCCGTTGACCGCAGCCGTGGGCTCCTTGCGAGGTCTTCCCAATTTCTTGCCAGTGGAGGTTGCCGTTCCTTCGGCGGCTGTCTTGGTCCTCCTGGTCTTCCCACTAAGGTTGCCGGTCAGCCCCAACAAAACTCTCGTCTTGTTAACGAGGGTGGGGCTGATCGTCCCGTCAAACCCGGCAGCCTTCCAAGCCTCGTTGACGGCTTTGCTGTTGCCTTGGGGATTGTCGTCGAGGAACTCCTTCACGAAGCTGGTCTTGCCTGGTGTGGCACTGGCGGTTTTCGCCATGCGTGTGTCTCCGGGATGGTTTACGCCTCGTTCAGTCTCAACTGGACGCGAGAATACGGTATATGGTCAACGAAATACACGCGAAATTCAAGATAGAGTGGGGTCTTCGCTTGGCTAACTACCTCAACTGAGATGTATTCTATCGGTTACGCTGAATCTAACTTCTCATGGCATGAGAAGAGAAGCCAGAGTCAGGAGGCAGAGTGAATGATCGTGGTCCTCATGGGCGTAACCGGATCGGGCAAGACGACCGTTGGCATGATCTTGGCAACGGAACTCGGCTGGAGGTTCTATGACGCCGACGACTACCATCCAGCGGCGATCATCGACGCAAGCTCTGGCACCAGACTCTTGCCAAGCTGATCGGTGATGCAAGGGATCGTGGCGAAAACATCGTCGTTGCCTGCTCAGCCGGAAGATGCGATCCGGGTGGATGTGACCGGGACTCCCGAAGCGATTGCAGGTGCGATCCGGCGCCGGCTGGGGCTATGATCGGGTCACGCAAGCTCAGTAAATGCGAATAATTTCAAATTGACGATGTTAGACAATTGCAATAATATAATAAATGACGAAAGAGACAACAAATCGAACAGACTGCGACACCGGGATGCTGAATCGCCTGGCGTCGATGATCTGTGCGATCCCCCTCTCTTCCATCTCAGATGACCTCTGGTCTCAACGACCCCCGGTGGAGAGGGTGATCTATCCCCCCCCGCCTCCAGCCGGTCAAACTCCTTTTGGAGACGGATTCCGATGGCAACATCGATCCTTAGCATGAAGAAGGCCACATCGAAGGCTGCCCAGACCAAGCATGAGGTGGTGCTACGCACGAAGCAGATTCAGCGGGCGGCGATTCTATTCAAGCATCTCAGCGACCCGACTCGACTCCAGGTCGTCACACTGCTCTCCGAAGGGGAGCGCCATGTCGGGGGGCTGGGCGACCAGTTCAACATGAGCCAGCCTGCTCTGAGCCACCACCTGGCCCTGTTGCGGCACGGGGGAATCGTAGACCGCCGCCGCCAGGGCAAGAACTACTTCTACAGCCTTACCGACACCGGCTATCGGCTTTCCAAGATCGTCAAAGGCGTTGGTCGTTGACCTGCCCCAAGAGCAAGAACCGCACGACCCGGCGAATCCGAAGGGAGGCGTCGGGTGTTTCCATTTTCTGCGGGAAATCCGCTCCCAGGAGGCACGCTTACCAGCGACCGCGAAAGTCAGGAAAAGCATACCATTCCCGGCTGTCCGTGAAGTTCACTAGCCTAGTCATTTCTTTTCTTATTCAGTTGTGCTATACTTCAATAGGTTGGTCTGACGGCTGGGTGAACACCTTGGGTTCTCATCGAACCACTTTCTGCCTCCCCCTCTCGCCTCTCCCACCTCCCGGGTTCCTTTGTGTGCCCCTTTCTCATCGACCCGGAAAGCATTCAACGGGTCGGAACATCTTTACCACAAGGAGAATCCCGTGGGAAAGAAATTGTATGTTGGAAATTTGACCTATTCGGTGACCCACACCAACTTGGAAGAGTGGTTCGCCCAGTACGGGACCGTGCAGAGCGCCCAGGTGATCACAGACCGTGACACGGGCCGCAGCAAGGGGTTCGGCTTCGTTGAGATGGACACGGACGCCCAAGCTCAGGCAGCGATCCTGGGACTCCATGATCAAGATCACGACGGGCGCCGTCTCACGGTGGACGAAGCCAAGCCTCGGGTCGCCCGTACCAGCAGTGGTGGTTATGGAGGCGGTGGCGGTCGGAGGTACTAATCGTCCACCAGCTCGATAGGTTTCGAGGGGATCACTCGTGCGGCCCCTCGATCCCTCCAGTGCCGCCGATGAGCCGGGACTTTCTGCCGGGTCATGGTTCTCGTGGCCTCTCGCCTGCCGGCCATGGGAGTCTGAACCACTCACCCAATCCGGCCCAGAGCAGGCGGAACGAGTCCTCTGCTATCCCGCCGTCCACTCGTGAGCAAATCTCCTTCAGGGAGCCATCAACGGAGAGTTGATCTAACCACCATCCATGGTTCGGAGCCTCAAGTGAACAGCTACCCCGCTAGCGAACAAAGGATATCGGACGTTGAGAGAGGTCGAATCTGCAACGCAATCCTTCCGATGCCTCGAGCAAAAACACTTTCCGCCGGCGATTCCATCATCTTCGCCCTGGCTTATTCACATGCGGGACAAGAGACCTCTTACGTCAAGTGTGGGGATTCGGTCTGTGTCTTGCTCACCGAGATCACTGATCTGGGATCAACTGATCCCGCCACTGGCCAAGCCCTTTTTCGACTCTCCTGGAACCCGCTCGGTCAGAGCGATTCACCCGGCGCTATCGCCAAGCGGGTCGTGAAGTCCCGTAGCTCTTATTGGAGAGGCTAGCCGGGCGCCCTGCTCGATCGATCCGACCGGGTAGCCGGAGAAGCCCTTTGCCTTCGATCCCTGCTCCCCGATCCTGGTGAGCGGCTCGATCCTCTGTCTCCCACCTCACTGGTAAACGAGGGTTGCAGGCGATCGTACGTCGGCGCCAGGTTGAGCGCCGCCTCCTGCTCCGCGGAATCGAACGGGTTTCGCTTCTTGATCTCGTCCTTCCATCCTCGACTGGCCACGCGCCTCTCCTTGATCGAGTGTTGACACGATATTCGTTGGAACGAGATTCTCGTCAAGCCGGTTCTCTGTGGCTGTGGACGAATCAGGACCGTAACCTGGATGGAGAGAAAACCCGGTACTTTCTTGATCGAAAGCCGCAAGCGATGTCGGACTGGCTGATGAGAACAATACGAGCGGAAGCTCGGCGCCTGCTCGAGCTGGCGGCGGACGACGGCCGGCTTCGCGCGGACCTCCGGGCACTGGCCGAGGAGATCCTGGCCGCGACCGAGGTTTCCTCGCCCGGCATCGAGCCCGACGTGGGCTTCCAACATCCGTGGTCAGGCCCAGCGCATTCCATCGATGAAGAGCCGGCCTGCGAACCGCGGCCCAATCCGCTTCCGCCACACGATGACGCCACCGAACCGCTACGAGAATTGACGCTGGGACGGTCCCGGCCGACATCCCCTGGCGATTCGATCGCGCCAAGCTTGCCGGCCAAGAGGGGAGTGGCTGGAGGAGGCCTGGCCTCCCTCGAGGCTCGTTGCCGGCGGAAGGCCGAGGCTGCCCGATGGGCGGCGGAATGCCAGCGGAGGATCCGTGAAGGAGCCGACTTCCATGGTGCCGGTGACCCTCTGGATGAGGAAATGGCCGAATGGGCGCGGAAGTTGACTGACGGCTTGTGCTGGATGAGCTCACAGACGGCGTCGGATTCGACCGAGGTCGCGATCCTCGACGACATCGCCGGCTGTTTTGACGCCGTCGCCGAGAGCCTCGCCCTGGTCCAGGAAACCCAGGGGCGAGGGAAGAT
>JBAUOX010000673.1:0-5015 GCA_049579985.1 Isosphaeraceae bacterium
GAAACATGTTTATCGTCGGAGGTTTTTCCAAGACGAGGGCACACCAGAGTGCGCCCTCGTTTTCATTTCTTGCGCAGCCGTCCTCATGGAGAGCTTGAGTCCCAGCGACATGGGTCCTCCGGAACAAAGAGGTTTAAAGTATGAGCATTTCCGGGTCGATTCCGATCGTGTCGAACTTGAGACCAACCTTAAAGTCGTAGGCTGTTTGGGCCGCCAGAAGGAACCTCCCGTGGATCTCCAGCAGGACATCGTTCTCGAGCAACGCCCGTAGGTCCCGCTCGTACACTCCCACCAAATAGCGCTGGGCTGAGCGGTCGAAGGCGCGGAGCCATTGCGGATCCGGATCGGCGGGCATCGATGACAGCCGGGCGATCAGCTCGCGACCCCGCTCCCCGTAGGGTACGAGGACAGGCGTCTGCGCGTCCTCGATGAGGCGGTAGGCCTCCGCGGCAGTTCGGAATTGGGCGTGGAGGCCGGTTTTGTTATCACATGCGAAACAGTCGAGGATGCTCTGACCGCTGGCACCGCGGTCCCAGCCGCGGCCGTCATCGCCGCCCTGCTGCCAGTAGTGTAGCCGGAAGAACGCCTCGATGGCCTCCGGAGCCAGCAGGTCGGCGCGGTGATCGGGAGCGATCTCGCGGAAGTGGGCCGTGGCGTGCTTAATGAGCGTGGCGCTCGGGTATTTCTGGGAGTCGTAGTCGAAGACGACAACGCGGCCAAGGCGGGCGTTGCCCGCATCGTCGGCAAGGCGGCCCTCGCGATTGCAGCGCCCGGCCGCCTGGGCGATCGAGTCGAGCCCGGCCTCGGCGCGGAAGACGGTCGGGAAGTCCAGGTCCACCCCGGCCTCGACCACCTGGGTCGAGATGACCCGGCACGGCGCGTCCGATCCCGGCCGGAGCCGGCGCTTGATCTTGGCGACCACATCAGCGCGATGGGCCGCGCACATCGAGGCGCTCAAGTGCAGCGCCTTCGGATCGTCGAGCGCCGCGAACAGCTCCGCGGCATGACGGCGGGAGTTGACGATGCAGAGCGCCTGGCTCTCGGACCGCAAGCGGTCCACGAGCTCCTGGTTGGTGATCGCCCCCGTTCGCTCGACAGCAGTCCGCCGCAATGCGCGATGGAGGCGATCCGGCTCGTCGATGATCGGGCGCACGTCGTCCAGGCCGATGGAGAAACCCGCGCGCTTCTCAATCGCGGGTTGAGTAGCCGAGCAGAGCACGACGGTCGCCCCGTAGTTGTTGACGAGCTCCCAGAGGGCGGCCAGGGTCGGCGCGAGCAGCCAAACCGGCAGGGTCTGGGCCTCGTCGAGGATGATCACGCTCTGCGCCAGACGGTGCAGCTTTCGGCACCGGGAAGTCCGGCTGGCGAAGAGCGACTCGAAGAGCTGAACGTTGGTCGTGACGATGAGCGTCGCGTCAAAGTTCTCTGCCGCGAGCCGTGTGCGGCCGGACTGGCGCGACGGGTCGTCCGGCTCGAGACTGCTGTGGTGCTCGAGAAGTTCGTCGCCGAGATCAGCGAGCGCCTCGCGGAAAACGTTGGCGGTCTGCTCGATGATGCTCGTGAATGGAATGGCGTAGACGACGCGTCGCTTGTCGTGCTTAACAGCGTGAGTCAGGGCGAATGCCAGGGACGATAGGGTCTTGCCACCTCCCGTGGGGACGTGGAGCGAGAAGAAGCCTGGGGAGAGCTTGGCCTGGTCGCGGCAGCAAGCCAGCACCTCACGTCGCCAGCGGTTGACCGGAGTGTCGTCGGCATTCCTCTCCTTCTCCTCGAGATGCCGGTTCAAGCGATCGAGCAACTGTTCGCACGTCGCTCTTACGCCCTTGCGAAGCTCCGAGCGTTCCGGGCTCATGAACGACTCGGTATCCAGGAAGTCCGCGTCCACCAGGCACGAGAAGAGCATCCTCGTGTAAAAGGCCAGCGTGAAGCCGGCTCTCCGAGGGGTGGCTTCGGACGGGAGTCTCAATTTCGGTGGCGCGGGCAACGGTTTGTCCAAGAGCTCGGACGGGACGGACCCGATGGGCTCGATGACCTTGCCTAGCCGTTGCTCGAGGCTTGATTGTTCCCCTTGATTGTCCGGCAGGCCGGCATGATGCCCCGCGATGCAGTAGGCCAAGAGCCGACCGCTCGGACCGCGCCTTGCCGCATGCTGGGCCCCGGCCGTCGAATGATCGAGCCGGCCCCGGATCTCCGACTCGTGAACGCCGTCGCCTCCCTCGGAACTTGTGGTCAAGTAGGCCTGAAACGCCGCCCCCGATTTGCCGATGTCGTGCCATAATCCCGTCAGAAAACCCCAGCCCTCGGAACCGAAACCGGAGGCAAATTGCCCGGCAAGCCGGGCCGTTTCCTGCAGGTGATCAAAGAGGCCGTGCCACTCCTCGCGGGGACGCCCCTCTCGCGTGTGCGCGTATGGAACAGTCGACACCACGTCAGCCTCCATCATGCGTGCCACAGTCAGCGAAGCACGCTTGACAGTTATACTATCATTATGTCCACAATATGCAACCCCGTACACCATCAGAATGCTTGGTTTCTTTACGAGGCACGTGGTGATCGCCAAACCAGGCTTTGGATCCCGCTAAGTAGCTCTCTCATATAGGGCTTGGGGGCGTAGGTGACACTGTATATTAAGCTTGTATTCCGAATACTTTACGACGAAATGGCAGCCTACTGCCCGCCGGACTTGGGTGGCCGACCACGCCGCCGTTGCACGGCTCTACGCTGATGACCCTCGAGCCGCTTCTGGAACGACTCAGCACCCACCACGCAGTCCGCACCCCGGATCGTCGGCTCCTTTGGATCCTCGCGCGTGAGGAACTCACGCCAACGCTGTTGGCGGCTGCCGTCGTCTCCGCCCCATTCCAGGTAGAACGAGCTTTCCGCCAGTAACGGGTCGGCCGCCCCAGAGGCGTACGCCCGGCAGCTCGACCAGGCATACTGCCACGGGGCGGACAGGGCCACCCGCTCTCTCGTACCTGGGAAACGTGGATGGCCCCAATGTCACCTCCTACGAGGGCGAGGTCGGCGGCGAGGAGGCGGACCCGACGGGTCAGCCTACTGCGCCGGAAGCCGGTGTTGTATAATGAGTCGCGGACCCATCCGGAGGAGCGCACATGGCTGTGGTCGACCCGTTCGTCTCGCTACGCGACTGGCGTTCTTCGCTGTACCGGGGAGAGCGGAAAGCGGGAGAGCGGAAAGCGGGACAGGTCCGCTATTGGCAATGTGGGCAAGCAGGAAAGTCGCCTGACTTAGCAATATCGGACCTGTCCCGCTTCCTCCGGACCTGTCCCGCTTCCTCGCTCTGTCCCGCTTCCTCGCTCTGTCCCACTTCCTCGCTCTGTCCCGCTTCCTCGCTCTGTCCCGCTTCCTCGCTCTGTCCCGCTTCCTCGCTCGTGCGGTCGGTCAAGCCTGCTGTCGGCATCCGGTTCCGCGCCGCGCCGAAGTCGCTGTCGCACCTGTGCCGACAGACGGGGCCTTGACGATTCGAGCCATGCCCCGGCGTTGCGTCCTGAGTATAATATCCATCGGAATCGTGCGAGTCCTCCAAAGGAGCTGAACACTATGTCGACTCCGACTAACTACCCCCACATCGAGAAACGCATCGATGGTAAAGTTTGGCTGATTGGGACGCAAACGAAAGTTCTTGAGGTCGCCCTGGATCGTTTGGCACACCACTGGGATGCCGATGAGATCCAGCGCCAGCACCCGCACCTCACGCTGGGACAAATTCACAGTTGCCTGGCCTATTATCACGACCATCAGGAGGAAATGGATCGAGCCATCGATGAACAGTTGCGTGCGGTCGAGCATCTCCGGGGACAACAGGGTGAATCCGTTCTGCGAGCCAAGATCAAAGCTCGAGGCCTTGCCTCCTGATGGTATCCCTTTACATGGATCATCACGTGCCTTCGGCGATCACCGCGGGATTGCGGAAGCGCGGAGTGGACGTACTCACCGCTGAAGAGGATGGGTCGGCAAGGCTTGACGACGACCCTCTCTTGGACCGAGCCACGTCACTTGGGCGCGTGCTTTTCAGCCAAGACCAAGATCTGTTGGCAATCGCGCATCGGCGTTTGCAAACTGGCCCGGCTTTCTCTGGAGTCGTATACGCGCACCAGCTCGGTATTTCCATTGGCCAAGCCGTTCGCGATTTGGAGTTGATTGCCAAAATCCTCGACCCGGACGATATGCGAAACCGGGTCGAGTATCTCCCCTTCCCTTGACCGCGAGCAATTGAGGGCATGAGTCCTCCTGGAAGAGCCACAGAAGGCCGCCTCCAGAATCCGCACCAGACTTCGAGGCTGAGCCAGGCTGACTCTCTGATCGAACCCTCCCTTTCCCGGCTACTAGGAGGCTGTCCAAGAATTCGTCTCTGAAATCCACAAGTCCTTGTCGTCAAACGACTTGAGGATTTCGAGCCTAATTAAAGTAGATTCTTTGCTGGCAAGGACTTACGTCAACAAAAGGCGAATTCTTGGACAGCCTTCTAGTCGCGGCCCCCGAAGGGGAGGTCACGATCTGGATTTGGTGTTTGGCACGGAACGTTCGGCCAGGCACCTTCGTCCGGGATAAATAGGGGGCCTGGGAATAAGACCTCCCGGAGGCCCCATACCCCCTACCTTTTCTACTCGAGAGTGCATGGCCGAAGGGTTCCACGCGGTGCGCAAGATTGGTGTACCATCTCCCCCCGGGCCTCGAGCCGAAGAACGGTTCCAAGCCGTACGAATAACGCCGCTCCAGCGCTCGCAAAATGTTCCTGCCGGTATTGCCGTTGCCGTCGAAGATGATCCCCTCAACCCCGATCTGCCACTTCTGAGCTGGTCCGCAGATCGCGTGGGCGGTCTCTGCCTTCGACTCAAACTGGTTAGCGAAGATCTCGAGCACGCCCAGGTCATCTCTCACGACAATCACGCTCTGGGAACGGCCCACGCCTTCGCCCACGTCACAGCCACGACGGACCTTGAATCGGTGCACCAGCTCGGAGCGTCTGCACAGCGGCCGCGGTGGCTTCGCTG
>JBAUOX010000674.1:0-2018 GCA_049579985.1 Isosphaeraceae bacterium
TTTTCGATCATGATTCGCTCGGACCGCGAAAGGTGCCCTCCCTCCGCGCTTTCGAGCAAGATGTGCCGCAGCTCTTCCTCAGTGTGAGTCAGCTCCTCGGCGCTTGCCCTGCCCAGGCCCAGCACGCGCAGGGTCAGGTTGCTGGCCGTGTTCAGCAGCCAGATCACCGGCCAGAAGATGTGAGCGATCAAGACCAGGGGAGGCGCGGTCACGAGCGCCAGGATCCGAGGTGCGCGAATGGCCAGCGTCTTGGGGGCTTGCTCGCCCAAGGCCATGTGCAGGAACGTCACCAGGCACAGGGCCGCCACCGGAACGATGCCGACCGAGAACCCCGGTATCAGCCGCCCGAAGTCAAGGCCGACCAGCCCGAAGAACCAGCGGAAGATCGGGCCCACCCAGCCCAGACCGTGATGGATCACGGGAAGCTTCGCCAGCTTTTCGAACGCGACGGCAACCAGCGGCTCGACCCAGTCCTGGATCGCCCGGCCTAGCGCCAGACTGGCGACCGTGATCCCGATCTGTGAGGCTGAGAGATAGACATCCAGCTTGTCCAGGGCTTTGCTGGTCAACCGGGCCGCCCATCTCCCCTCCTCCACAAGTTGGTCAATCTGGCTGGTACGAACCTTGACCAGCGCGAACTCGGCGGCGACGAAATAGGCATTGATCAGAATCAGCCCAGCGATGATCAGAAAGTGTGAATAATCCATAAATTCCCGGCGAGGGGACTGTCGCGTTCAGGCGACGGGGGAATCGCCGCCTCTCTTGATGATGAAAGAAGAACTGATCCACCAGACGGCCTTGGTCGTCTGGCGTTTCCCGTTCCGGTCGTGATATCGAAATGAACCGTTGTTGATCCCGCAGAGCCTGCCCGGCCCACGCGGCGTCCCGATGAGCAACCCTTTGCGGAGCCCCGCGACAACGCCCGTGGAGTACGGGTCGCGAGTCCCGCCCTTGGTCGGTTGGGCGTCGTGGAGGCGGCGGCGGACCGCTCGGTACATGTCATCGACGACGAGGAACGGACCAGGCTTGATGGCCTCGCCGGTCCCCACGGCACACGCCAGGGTTAGCGAATCGCAGCAGTGCGACTCGAACCGGTCCGCAGCTTTGTCCTTGATCTTGCGGTAGCCGAAGTCCTTGCGAAGCTCCTGTGTCTCGTACCCCTTATATTCATGAAAGTTGATATTGTGCTCTGTGTAGAACTGCCGGATCTTTGCCTTGCCGATCTCGACTGTTGAGAAGTTGGCACCCCACCGTTTGATGGCATGATCGAAGCCAACGTCCTCGACCCCGGCGATGTTGATGGGGTAGACGCGGCACAGCTCGCCGAGGACTTTCAACCGGGAGTCGACGAGGACCTTCTGGCTCGGTGCCAGGAAGTCCTTGCGGCTCCGGTTGTCCGAGCGACAGGGACGGCCACGGCACTTGCGGAACCGACGCGCCCGGCGCATCGTCTGGCGCTCTTCCAGCTTCTTCAGGATCTTCTTCTTGTCCGGCAGGTCGAGCTTGACGTTGAGGGCATTTTCCCGGTCGACGACGACCGAGAAGCCCTCGAACTTGGTCCCGTGATCGACACCAAGGGCAACTCGGGGCGTCTCCCGACGGGTCGAGACGAGCATCTGGATTCCGAAAGTCCCGAACTTGGACCAGACTTGCTTGGCAACACCTCCCCGGATTAGCTTGCGGGCCTTGGCGGGCGTCGTTGGTGTGAGCGGGTTCCCGTCCAGACTGAGGACGAAGACGGAGTGTGTTCGCAATGCCGACATGCGGCCTCCTTTCGGAGTGTTCTCCCTTCGAGGTTGGCGAGCGGGCTTAGACGGGCCCACGCACGAAGTGTGGGGAGCCCCGTCATCAGCTTGGGCGCAGCTAGCAGCGGGCAGGACTAGGGAAGTATCCTGCCGTGCTTTCGGTAGCCCGCTCGTCGGCTGCTTCTTTTGCTTACGCATAAAAGCCCTCTAGTCTAACGCTTGCGTTGAATTAGCCCTTCTTCAAGCCGCCTGCTTTAGCTGGCGGTCGTTGAC
>JBAUOX010000675.1:0-3439 GCA_049579985.1 Isosphaeraceae bacterium
TCGACGTTCATCTTCGTTCATCTTCGGCGGACAGCGCCGGTCGATTTTCCTCGGCAACGTTTTCGGAACCACCGATATCGACGCAAGGTGCCGAGGGATCAGTCCTTCTGACGGAGTCTCTGTCATGCTCGCAGGCAAGCCCGCCTTTCTGTTCCTGACCGTCAAGGAGGTCGACGGCGTCGCCGTGATCGCGTTTCTCGAGACGGCATCGATGATCGAGGGAGACAAGGTCGATAGCCTTGCCAAGGAGCTGTTCGGCCTGATCGAGACCAAGAAGTACAAGAGGATCCTGCTCAACCTCTACAACGCCGGTTACATGTCCAGCGCGATGCTGGCTCAACTGGTGCGACTGCACCGCAAGATGCAGGATGTCAAAGGGAAAGTCCGGCTCTGCTGCCTGCGTCCACCGGTCATGGACGCGTTCAAGGTCAGCCAGTTCGATCGGTTGTTCGAGATCTTCGCCGACGAGCCGACAGCCCTGAAGAAGTTCTAATGCGGCGAGCCGGAAAACCGAGCGTACCTGCCGGCCTCAAGCGGCGCTTACCCTGCGCGGGACGATGCGCCCCGCGTTCTGGTTGTCGGCCTCGCCACCTTCTTCATGGTACTCGGCGTCGGTGTTCACCTTCCAGGTGTCGTACCGGCCCAGGCCGAGAATGTTCCGCGCGGCCAGCAGTGCGGTCATCATCGAGTGATCCTGGTTGTTGTACTTGTGCATGCCGTTGCGTCCTGCCAGCTCCAGATTGGACAGGTTGGCCAGCCAACGGCGAATCACGGCGAGATGGCCCTGGTACTCGTCGTCGTAGACCGGATAAGCCTTGGGCATGCGGACGACGCACCCATCGACAACCTCAGAGGCGGCAACCAGGCCGATGGCATCGATCTCGCGCCGGCCGAGTTCCAGAAGATCGGCATCGGACCGGTTCCAGAGGTCGTCTCCCTCGAAGCAGAAGTACTCCAGGCCCAGGCTCGATCGAGAGGCATCGGGCACGAGCTCGGGCGACCAGTTCTTGAAGTTCTGGATGCGACCCACCTTGACATCGGGCTCGTGGATGTAGATCCACGTGTCCGGAAAGGTCTCGGGCCGATCGATGATCAGAACGACCGTGAGGAAGTCGCGATACCTGAGTGACCCGGCCGCCGCGCTGACCTCTGCCGGAGCGGGCGGGTCCATGGCGCGAATCAGGTCGCGAACCGGCATGGTCGAGAGGAAGTGAGAACCGAGATAACGCGTCATCCGCCCCTGGGAATCCGCGGCGATGAAGGCCGTGACGGCCGACCCGTCGTGCTCGATCCGCACGACCTTGCGGTCGAGGTGCACCGCCCCGCCTTGCCCTCGGGTGCGGTCGCGCACTGCTTCCCACATCTGGCCGGGACCGAGCCGCGGATACTGAAACTCGTCGATCAGGGTCTTGATCACCTCGCCCTTGCGCGACTTGAGCCCCCCAAACAGTCCGTTCACCACTGCCGCGACGAGGCTCAAGCCCTTGATCCTCTGGGCCGCCCAGTCGGCCGAGATCTCGCTGGTGGGCATGCCCCACAGCTTCTCCGTGTAGGACTTGAAGAAGATCTCGAAGAGTACCCGGCCGAACCGATTGACGACCCATGCCTCGAAGGTTCGCTCAGGCCGGATCGGACTCAGTCGCGCCTTGATGTAACTGAGCAGGATCCGGGCCGAACGCCACGGACCGAGCTTCCAGAGCGCGTCCACCGGCTTGAGCGGGTAATAGAAGAACTTGCGGTCGTAGTAGATCCGGCTCAGCCGCGAGCGGGTGATGAGCTCGCCGCCCAGGATTTCCCGCCAGAGGGCGTTGACTTCGCTGCTCTTGGAGAAGAACCGGTGGCCGCCGATATCGAACCGGTACCCCTTGTACTCATCGGTCCGGCTGATGCCGCCGACCAGCCGGGCATCGGCCTCGAGCACCACGCACGTTCGGCCGTGCCGCGTGAGCTCATAGGCGCCGGTGAGTCCCGCGGGACCGCCGCCGGCAATCACCGTCTCATACGCCGCGACGACGAACTCGCCACCGGGGTCATCGACGCGCGTCCAGAGGTGGGGAATCTGACCGGCGCGAACCGTCTGCGATTGGGGCGATTCCATGCCCATTCCGGCTCCTCGTCCTGAGGAATGACGATTTTCGGCCTCAATGGAAAGTGCGGCGACACGGTCGTACTATTATTCTATCGACGCCCGGCGCGACCGAGTTTTGTCATAAAACCGCCGCGGGGTCAACGCGGATCATGTGTGAGTCCAGGCTGTCGATCTTGACCCATCTGATCCGATCTCAACAATAGGCCCGCTGTCACGAACCAGGCCGTGCGACCTCTCCTCCTGTTGGGCTACGATGGCCCGACCGCCGCACGGCGAGCACTTCGGGACATGTACGAGACGGTCTCGATCCTCGGTTCGTCGCACGCCAGGAAGGTGGAATGATGACATTTGAACAGTGCAAGACGACTCTCTCCGAGATCCGTCACCGTCAGGGAACCGATCACCCGCTGGTGCAGATCACCTGTTCAGGCTCGGTCGTCCGCGGCCGCTTGACACGAACCGACACTGATCGCCCGCCTCGCTCCAACCAGAGTTCCCCCTACGGCCTCCTGGTTCTGGAGCAGCCCGGCCTTGTTCCCGGCCCCTTGAGGTTCGTCCAGATCGCCAACATCCCCGAGGACGGCCTCAAAGAGGACGCAGCCCAGGAAGAATCCAAGGTCAAGGTCACACAACTCGTCGGCGCTGGACGACGTTGAGCTCGCGACTGGCAGAGCCCCTGTTTGACCCTCCGAGGCGCTCCGGCCTCTGCCTCGTTGGGCGAGGGTCTCCTGACCCCGCCGTTCGGCTGACCGGAAGTCTTCACGTGACGCGCCGACGGTCGGGGCCTGCGGTCGCAGGCGATGTCGATTTCGACCTGGTGATCAGCGACATCGACCTGACCGACGGCAGCGGCCTGGACCTGATGCGCCTGGTTCGGACCCGGGGCGACACCCCGGGCATCGCTCTGAGCGGTTACGCGACCAAAGATGACGTCCGCGAGAGTGCGGAAGCGGGCTTCGCAGTCCACCTGGCCAAGCCCGTAACCCTGGAAATGCTCGAGTTGGCCATCCAGAACGCAGTTCGCCAGGACGGTATGCCGAGCATTACGTTGTGCTCAGCATCACGATCCTGACTGAATCCTCGTCACTCTCGCTCGGCGTCGATGGATCTCGTCACCTGTTTCGGCCTGGCTGCCAGGTATCCCCAGACATAGGCGGTGCCGGCCATCGGCTTGTGTACGGTGTACTCGCAGACCCCAAGAGCCCCGCTCGGTCTCTCCGCCGACCGGCCCTCAAGCAATCCCATACCCCTCTCTTTCTCCTCCCGGTCCCCGATCATGCTAGATGAATGACATTATTCAGCCCTAGTTCATGTCGGGCGGTACTGACGCGCCCCTGTGCCTTACTATAA
>JBAUOX010000676.1:0-22434 GCA_049579985.1 Isosphaeraceae bacterium
CGCGAGGCCGGTCTGGGCTACGGCCGCGGGTTCGACGACGTGCTCTGGGTGCGCGGAGGGGGATATGACCCGTGGATTCCCGCCGACGACCCCCGGACCCGGAAGGTTCAACTGCGTGACGAGCCGGGTCTGCGGCTTCCTGCCGACGACGACGCGAACCAGGGGCTCTGGAAAAAGCGCTGGGAGCAGCTCCTCAGGAACCGGGCCGTACTGCGTACGGACCTCGAGGTGAATACGGGAGTTGCCAGGACGGTGCGGACGGCCATTGACTGGCTCGAGCGTCGAGCCCCCCGGTCCGACCCGTTCCTGCTCTGGCTCGACCTGTTCAGCCCGCACGGACCGTGGGACCCGCCCCAGCCCTATCGCGACCAGTACGCCGCCGTCGATCCTGACGAGTTCGAGGCTGGTGAGGAGGGCGACCTGGTCGAGGAAACGGCCGATGTCGACGAGGAGATCGACATCGAGGATGTGCCGGTGCTGATCGACGTTCCCGCCGGTGCCGTGGGTGACGTTCTGAGCGAGGCTGAGCTGTTCCGTCTGCGACGCACGTATGCCGGCACCGTGACCCTGGTGGACCGCTGGCTGGGCGAGCTGTTCGAGGCCTTGCGGCGAATGGGCCGGATGGACGATACCCTGCTCGTCTTCACCAGCGACCAGGGCGAGCCGCTGGGCGAGCACGGCTATGTCCGCCGGTTTCGCCCCTGGCTCTACGACGAGCTCATCCACACGCCGCTCGTGATCCGCCTGCCGGGTGGCAAGTTCGGCGGCGGCCGGCACCAGGCTCTGGTCCAGACGGTCGACCTGCTGCCGACCATCCTTGGGGCTCTCGGCGTTCGACCGGGAGACAATCTCGATCAGCCGATTCACGGGCACGATCTGCTGCCGCTCATCCGCGGTGAGCAGACCAAGGTGCGCGACTATGCCTGCATGGGCATGGACGTCGAGGAGTTCGCCATCCGGACCCACCACTGGCACCTGATCGTGCCGATCGTGTCCGACCCCGACGAACCGCGATCCGCCGAGCTTTATCGCAAGCCCGAAGACCGCTGGGAACAAAACAACGTGATCGAGCAGTATCCCGAGATTGCCGACCAATTGGAGCTGGCGCTAAGGCGCTTTGTCGAGGCCATGGAACGCGATGCGCTCGAGGACCTGGTCCCTCTTCGCGAGATCGCGCGGTACGGGGCTCCATGACCCCAGCCAGGACTGGCTGCAGGGTAGCACCGGGCTCGAGCCGGCCTGGGGCGAAGCTGTAGGCACAGCGGGGCCGCCGCACTTGCTCGCACAGCGCTTGCAGGTCCCCCACCAGAGTCGGAACTCGGAGTCGTGGCAGTGGCAGTGGCACGCGCAGCCGTGTCGCCAGCTTCTTACCTTGGCGAAGAAGTCCGAGGCCATTCCATAGTGAAACCATGAGAAGCACGGCGCTTTCGGCGCCTTTGCGGCGCAGGTGCCGGGGGGTGGAGTGGAAGCTTGCGGAGACTGCGGAGCCGGTTGGACACATCCGGCCACCGTCTGGCCGGTCGGCCGGGGCCAGGGCATGCAGGTCTGATAGGTCGTCGGGAACATGACCGGAGGGAGCTGGCACTTCGGCGGCGGTGCCGGCTGGTGCAACGAGTGGATCCAGGCCAGCAGCCAACAGCTTTTGTGAGGTGGCTTCACCGGTTTCCCGGCTGAGCGGACGCTCGCTTGCGGCGACGGCCAGGCCTGAGCCAAGGCCAATCTGCCCTGGCCACTGGCGGCCGGAGCCGGGTACGGGGCAGTAGCAAGACCCTGGCCTGTGGGAACCCGTGCCGGAGCTGGCACGGCCCTCTCAGACGCAGGTGCGAGGGTGGAAGGCACTGGGTTGGGGCCCGGTTCGGCGGTCGGTACGGGCTCGGGTACGGGTACGGGTATAGGTGAGGGGAGGAACGGTGTCGGCGCTGTAGGGGGTACCGGAGCCGAATGCGTCGCAGGCGACGGTGAAGTCGCGGGTCCCAGAGGAGGCGGGGGCGGACCCGCCGATGGCGTCCTGGGAGCGAGAAGCGGAGGCGGCGGACCCGTGGATGGCGTCGTCGAGGGGGCCGTCGTTGGGGGCTTCGGGCGCGTGGGCTTGGGCTGCCGGCTTACGGCTGACGGAGCCGGCCACGGGCTGGATGTGGACGGCTGGGCCGGCTCGTCCCCGCCGGTGGTCGTCAGATCGGCCGCACTGGCCGCGGTCGCAATCAAGTAGGCCTCGCGCCGCGGCCGGTTTCGGGCCGGCTCGCCCAGCGCAGGCTGCCGGGTCTCAGGAAGTTCCGGCGTCGAGCTGACCGCGAGATCTCTCGGGCTCGTTCCCCGGGTTGCCTCATCACCCTCGTTCAGATCGACGGGCTCAACCTCGAGCGCGACCGCCCCGCGGCTCGCAGGTCGGTCGTGGAGCTTGACCGGAACCCGAACGGCGATGGGGCTGGGCAGAGGCTCGGGAACATCTCCCTGGGCGGTACTTGCCGCCTTGGTCCGCACCGCCTGCCGACGAGTGGACGCGCCCTTTGCCGCCTCATCTCCACTCACGGGCCTGACCTGGCGATCATTGCTTCCGTCCGGGGCCGCGGCTGGTGTGGAAACGGACGCGAGGGTGTGGTAAACATCTCCGGCCGAGGCGGTTCTCTTGCCAAGATCCCGATTCCCGAGCATCGGAAAGAGCCGCGAAAGCCCGGAGGATCGTAGTCCGGGCCAGATGTCGGCCTCGGGCGCGGTGGGTCGGGCCGTATCGGCGTCGGGTGTCACCGCGGTACCGGCAGCCGCGCTGGCCGAGGTTGGCGTTGGCCGCGCCCAGAATCTCGATCCGAACCAGCCCGAGGAGCGACTCGGGGCGGCTTCTTCCGGGTTTCGCGCGGACCCATTCATCCGCGACTGGACCCCCGCGCAACCCGAGGCGCTCAGCAGCAGCAACAGCACGACCCCGCCTAGTCTTTGCGACGGTCTCATGGCGACTCCTTCCGCCGGCGCACACTCGATCGCTCCGTCCGTTTCCGCACAGCCGGGCGGTTTCGGACAGCTTCGTTGCTGATTTCAATCGGCAGGTATCGGAACAACACGCGACTATATTCGACTGGTCGGATCGGCTCCGAACGTGCAGAATCCCTACATCCGGCAAAATTCCCTCAATTGCCGAGTTCCACGGAATCCGAAGAATGAGAAGAAGGGACGCAGACCGGCCCGGGGATCGTGGAGATTTGAATTGGTACCCTGATCGTGAACGGCCAGGACCTTTTCGTGTGCGGTCCCGGTTTGACCGGAGGTTCAGAAAGCGTCCCGTTCTTGACCCCGGAACCAGCTCGAGGAGAACGACTTATGAACAACGAGGAAGCGGCCAGACGGTTCATGACGGCACCCTGGCTGGTGGAAGTTGACCGCGAGATAAAGCTGGCACTCCTGAACGCATTGGCCGAGGAACGAGCCGAGGCCGGAGCTGCACTCCTTGCCCAGGGGCAGCCGAATGACCACTTGACCTTCCTCATCGAGGGTTCTGTAGAGCTCGAGAGGACATTCAGCACGGGCCGGAAAGAGGTTGTCGCCACGCTGACGGCACCGGTCGTCTTTGGCACCACATCGTTCTTCCAGCCTAAACCCCCCACAGTCACAGCGCGGGCGCTAACGGATGTCTGGATGCTCACATTGAATCATCCGGCGCATGACAGATTGCGGCGGGAGAACCCGAGCGCCGCCGAGGTGCTGGCGCTTGCGGTCGTCCGCACGCTCTCGGAGCGGTTTGATCTGCTCGACAAGCTGTTCACCGATTACATCGCTCATCATCCCGATGCGCCGGCCAACACGGTCTCCGAGTGGTCGCGCTTCCGCGCCCGCCTGTTCGAGGAGCACAAGATCTGATTCGCCTTGATCGCCTGTTCCATGAGTGCGCGGCGAAACGGATCGATCGCCTGGAATGTTGGTGCCGGATGAGCGATCATGGGTTCGGTGCGGAAGGTTGACGCCGGGGCGCTCGGCCCTCAGAATAAGTAGTAAGCCTTCGGCGGCGCCAAGGATGTGCTTCACCAGAACCTACAAGCCATGATGAACACCTCCAATCCATCGACGTCTTTGCCCAACTGGCGCGCCGAGTTCGATCGCCTGCTCGGGACCATGCACGGCTTCGGTAGCCATGGGCAGCTCGTCGACGTCCGAGAATCGTTGCGTTACGTGCTGGGGCCGAACAGGCCGCTGGCAATGCTCTGCCCTCATGCCGACGATGGAGCGATCACCGCGGCTTGTTTGCTTCACGAGTACGCAGTCCGGCGGGGCTTGCCGGTGATCGAGGTGCTGGTCTTCGCTGGCGAGCGCAACGTGGCGGCGCCCTGGCTCAACGATCAGAAGAAGATCTCGGTGCGCGAGGCCGAATTCCGTCTCGAGTGCAACGTCCTGGGAGCCGAGGCGGTCTTCTGGGACCTCGAGGGCTACCGCATGCCAGGCTACCTGCCCTCACGGGCGGACGTGGACAAGGTGGTGGAGTGGTTCGGCAAGCGTCGGCCGGGCGGGTTGATTCTGCCGCCAGCCAACGATGCTCACGCCGCCCACCGCGTGACCCGCGTTCTGGGCGCCATCGGCTTGCTGGGCGCGGGCCTCACCGACACCCTCGTTTTGACCGGGTGGACTCCCTGGGGGCCGCTCGCGCATCCCAATGCCTACTTCAGCTACGACGGGGAAGCCGAGCGCACCAAGGAATGGGCCATTCACTGCCATGCCTCGCAGGTTCTGCTCACCGATTACACACAATACTGTTCGCACCTCGGCCGCGCTTACGCCGCGCTGACCCGCGAATGGGCCGAGGGGCACAGCTTGGCCGGCCGGGCGCACCGCACCGACGATCGATTCGTGGGCGTGGAGCTGTTTCAGGTCGATTCATTCGATGCCCAACGGTGCAAGAACTATCCCTCCGACCCCATCCAGATCACACTTGGGCTGCTGAGTGGCCAGCTTGCCGCGGAGACCCCGAAGGCCGCCGATGCCGGCCGCGACCCGGTCGATCCAGGCGAAAGCCTGAAGGCCGCCGCGGTCGCTCCACTCTGACCGCCGATCGTCTCTCTGAGCAATCTTGACCCGCCTCTGACTTTCGAGCCTCGACGACAACAGATCCCGGAGCGTCCTTCTCATGTTGAGCCCCGCCCGAACCGTAGAGCGTGCTGGGGTGTCGATCCTGGTGTTCGGAGATGCGGGTTCGGCCGGCCGGGCCGCCGCCGAGAGGATCCAGTCGACCGTTCACGCCGCGGTCGCGGATCGCGGTCGCGCAGTGCTCGGCCTGGCGACAGGGGCCACGCCGCAGAAGGTTTACTCCCATCTGGTGGCTCTCCATCGCGAGGGCGCGCTCTCGTTTCGCGATGTCGTCACCTACAACGTCGACGAGTTCTACCCGATCGGGCCGCTCGATCCCAAGAGCTACCGATCGTACATGCACCAGCATCTCTTCAGCCACGTCGATCTGGCTCCTCATCACGCCCACCTGCTTGATGTCACCGTACCCGAATTCTTCGTCGCCGAGCATTGCACCGGGTTTGACCGCTGGATCGCCGCTGACGGCGGGATCGACCTCCAGCTCTTGGGGATAGGCCGCAACGGCCATTTCGGCTTCAACGAGCCGAGTGCACTCTCGCTGGCCGACGCCCTCGCGCTGCCGACCCGGCTGAGCGAGCTTCACCCGGTCACCCGAGCCGACGCGGCCCGGGAGTTCGGCGGCGAACACCGCGTGATCCCGCGAGGCCTGACCATGGGCGTGGCCCCGATCCTCGCCGCTCGATCGATCCTGATGCTTGCCACCGGGGCTCACAAGGCTGACGTGGTTGCCCGTGCCCTGAACGGGCCGATGACGGCCGACTTGCCGGCGTCGCTGCTCCAGTCTGGGGCGCCCAAGGTCACGTGGATGCTTGATGAGCCCGCCGCGGCCGGTCTTTTCTGATACGATGACCCGGGGCGATGCGCCCCGGCCGGAAGGCTCATCCCGTTGCTCTCTTGCCGGCAAGAAAGGCCCCAGGCACCATGGTCCCGCTCAACGAATACGAGGCTCGCCAAGCTGATGAGGTTGCCGCCT
Source organism: Isosphaeraceae bacterium (assembly GCA_049579985.1). Classification (GTDB taxonomy): domain Bacteria; phylum Planctomycetota; class Planctomycetia; order Isosphaerales; family Isosphaeraceae; genus Aquisphaera. The sequence continues at coordinate 6,041 of JBAUOX010000676.1, forward strand.
GGAAATCCGAGCGTCCCAGCCTGGTGATGGCGGCTTTTCGAGGGTTGAGCCGGCCGCTTTCCCGGCTGGCCGCCAGGGTCGTTCCCCACGGAACCGTCCGGGCGCTCGTCGCCAAGGCCGAAGCGATGTCGGAGAAGTTCGGCGGACCGCAAGAGATCGCCCGCATGGCGGGCGTCCACGACATTCGAGAACTGCGCGACCGGACACTCGAGGAATGCGACCGCCTGGCCGCAACCATCAGCACGCCCGCCCAGCGGCAGGCGATGATCGAGGGGGCCATCGCCGGACTCGGCGGAGTTGTCACCGAGACGCTGAACATCCCTGTACTCTTGACCGCGGCGCTGCGGTCCATCTACAGGATCGGGTACTGCTACGGTTATCCACTGGATACCGAGATCGACCGGCTGTTCGTGCTGGCGATCCTCGAGCTCTCGACGGCCGATAATCCAGCCCGGCGGCAGGCTCTCTTCCAGCAGCTCAAGAACCTGGGCGCGCACGTGGCCAACGGCCCGGCGCCCGCCAAGCCGGTGAGCCTCGACGGCGTCGAGGAGGCTTTGTTCGAGGACCTGGCGTTCGGCGCAGTGCCGATCGTGGGCGACGTCACCTCGATCCTGATGGATTACGATTTCATCCGCCGCGTCGATACCACGGCCCGCCGCGTCTTCCAGGAGCGCTGGCTCAAGGACCACGGCAAGGTCGATGAGATCCACCCCGCGCCCGTGAGCCAGAGACGAAGCTCGCTCGAAGGCGGGATCGATCTGGCCGCGCAGCTTGTCTACCTCGGCAGCTTCGGCGTCGGCTTCGGTGTCGCCTTTCCCCTGATTCTGGTTGCGCGGGGATCGGCTGGGTTTGATAATTCGCCGGTCCGGGGCGTCAAGCAGGGCGCGGACGATGCCGCCCGCGACGCCGATCGTTTCCTGTTCCGGATCCGCTCGGCAATGGCCTCCGCCGAGTCCGCAGCCGCGGAATCGCCTCCGGAGCCCTCCGTTTCAGCCGCGAGCTGAGTTACTCCGCAAGAGCAAGGCCTTGCAGATCTTTCATCTTGATCTTCGACCAGAGAGGTGAACTTTATGTCGATGTTTCGTATGATCGGGTCTACGCTGGGTTGCGCCGGCCACTGGATTGGCGAAACCTACTGCGCCGTCGGTCAGAAAATCGCAGAGCGAATCGAGAAAACCTCCGACACCATCGCCGAACGGCGCCATCTGGCCGAGCACGTGAGGACCACCCATGTTCCATCACAACAAGTGATCGATGTCAAGGAGTTACAGGTAGTCAACGGTCACAGACATCTCAACTGAAGCGACTGGAATCACGGAAAAAGTGAAACCGACGAGATCGGAGAAGGTGCCCGTCTGGCGTGAGAATGGGAGCCACCCGCGGCGGTACTTGGGGTCCATTGGGAGCAGAAACGGGGGCGCAGCTAGAATCATTAACTAGCTGCGTCTCCGTTTCCATTTCTGTCTCCGACAGTATTTGAAGGCTGATTGGCTTTTATTGTCATCGTGTCTTGGCGTTGCCGGGGTCCGCAATCACCGCAACGCCCTGCGGATCGGCTCCTGCCGGAATGTTTGACGGAAGGAATAGCGGCGAACTCGCGCTCTCCGAAAGCGTGCCATCGGGCGCAACCGAAAGAACGTGAAGAGCGTTGCCTCGCGGGAAATTGCCGGCGGCATCGGTCTGATGGTCGATGACATAGAGTGTCTTGCCGCTCGGATCGAGAGCGAATTCAAAGTCCGTGGTTTCGCGCTCGGCAGTCGGATCGCCAGTCGAATTCTGTGGCCCGCCCAGCACGAATTCTTGGATCTGAACGGGGTGCAGGGGATTAGCCAACGAGAACACGCCGACGCTGTTAGTGCCGGTATCGACGGTGTAAAGGAATTTTCCGTTCGCGCTTACCAGCGTCCAGCATGGACCATTACCTTGAACGGAGACAGTACCGACAAGCTTCAGATTGCCGGCGTGATCGAACGTAAAGACGCCGACCTGCTTGGCCCCTGTAAGTCCGGCGTAGATGATGTTCTGAGTGGGGTTCTGAGCAAGGCCTAGGAGTAGCGGTGGAGTCACTGGCGCCCCGACGCCTCCGCTGGAAACGGGAATGAGCGCTCCATCAGCAGCGATCTGGAATGGCAGCACCTCATTCGCGTCCGTCACAGTGTTCAGCGGAGGTGGTGTAAAGGTGTCGACAAAGGCCAGACGCGACGTGGAAGAGATCAGCACCTGGGACGGGGAAAGGCCGAGAGGTAGTGTCGTCGTGGCCGCGAGGTCTTGTGTGAGAACACCATTTCGCCGAATGTTGAAGACCGTGATGGTGGGAGCGATTGTGGGGACTAGGCCCTGGACTTCATCTCCGCGATTGACGACGTAGAGCCGGCCGTCGCCAATTGCAAGGCTTACAGGCTCGGTGCCGCCGGAACTGATGGCCGTATTATTGACGAGCCCAAGCGAGCCGTCGCGATGGACGCGGAACACCGCAATGGAATTGCTTCCCTGATTGACTGCGAAGAGGAGACGTCCGTCAGGACTGGCGATGACTTCCTTGTCGGAATCGTCGGGTCCGAGCAGCCCCTGCGGATTGGCTACGCCCGTACCACCGGTGTTGAACGATCCGATTTGCGTGAGCTGACCGTGGGAGTTTTGCCGGTATGCAATCACGGCGTTTTGGCCGGGACTGGAATTGTCTGTTTCCGTGTACACAAAACTTGTGGCATGCTGCAAAAGTGGGGAGGCCGACATGAGTTGACGGGATTCCAATGTCTCAAGACCGCAGAACCCCAACGAGCGCTTCGTGGGACGACGACGATTCATGGGAGCACCTCCTCTTGGCTTTTGAAAGCCAAAGTCCGCCACGCCATGAAAACAATTCTCAGCGTGTTCCACTCGGATCGGTGGCGCGGTTGTGCCTATTAGTCGTTTGCCAATCGAAATCGTTACAGCAAATTTGTCGGTCAGTTGTGTGCGGTTATTGGTGTCAGTAGCGTTTTAGTAAGTTGAACGATCCAGGCAAATCGGCTCTCCGCAGACTGGGCATCTTGCCGCAACAATTAAGAACGTCCCCTTTGATTCCTACGAGCTTTTTATGCTAGGATACCCTACTGGAGTCGCCCCGATCAGACCGCTTGGAGCGAGGGGCCGGTGACAGGCCGTGAGTTCGACCCGACGCAGGCTGGTGGCCCGATTCGCCAGCTATCGACAGGGCGAATCAGGGTGACCGACCGAGGCATTGACGCCGTGGGGCGCCACATTGTCCGATTCGGCAATGACGAGGCGAATCAGGCCATGGTCAACCGGCTACGTGATATTGCGAGAGGCGAGATCGAGCCGACGCAGTACGACCTGAACTATTACTCCCATGAACTTCGCGAGTCCGTCAGGTACCGCCGACAAGGATTTCCGACGGGAGCGGGGGACGATTACGAACTTTGGAACAACGCCCATACAGCCACCTTGCAAGACTACGGACTGAGAGAACTGGATACCAACAGGAACCGGAACCTGTTCCATCCCGACGCATGGCCTTTCCTCCCACGATGACGAAGCAGAACGGCAAAAGGAGATCGAGGATGGCAAGTCAATACGCAAGGCTGACTTTTCTCCGGCTGATCGACGAGCACGAGGGCGAGTGGGGCTGGTATCAGTTTGAACGGGCATTCCCACCTGGCTGGTTCACCGATGAGCCGCCCACCACAAGAGCAAAGGACATCCTTGATCGACTTGAGATGGATGGTCTGGTGACGACCACCCCGGGCGAACCACAGCGGAAGTATCGGCTGACAGACCAAGGAATGGGCCGGCTTCGGGAAGCCGCTGGTTCAACTTCCGCCTGATCGCTGTGCGGGTAGGCAAAGTGGACAAGATAGGCAAAGAGGACATTTGTGATTGTTTTGGTAAGTTGAACGATGCAGGCAAACCGGCTCTCCGCAGACTGGGCATCTTGCCGCAACAATTAAGAACGTCCCCTTTGATTCCCCGCCGACCGCTCAAACCAATTGAGCCGTGTCCCCCTCGGTTACCCGACTCGCCGATGTGGATCGTTTGCTGACCCGTGTCGATGCTCATCGCGGGTCGCAGCCGGTATGCTTATGGGCGGTGGTGAGTGACGAGGATTCAAGGTCGATCTGGTCCGACCTTTTGAATCGCTCTCGCCGCGAGAGCCCTATTCTCCTTCAGAGCGTGGCTCGTGAGCTTGCTGTTGTCATTGTGCTCGTAGAGGGTGGACGGTGAATCGCGCTGAGCTGATTTCGAGGATGAACGAAGTGTCGACCGAACTGCTTCGCGAGAACGGGTATATCAGCTTCCTTGACGTTCTGCTTCGGATGGGCAAGCTTGCCAAGGAAGATCACGAGGCGTGGCGGTTGGGAACTATTCCGTATCTGGAACGAGCGATCAGGCTCAATCTGAGCCAGCTCAACTACATGCTTCACACCCTCAAGGACAATGCAAGGAAGGGCGGTCTCCGACCGAGTAGGACTGTTTACGTTTCATGGGGAAAAGGTCCGAGAAGACCGTTGAGGTTCAGCAAATCGGGAAACCCAGGGATTGAACAGGCCTACGCGACCCACTTCGTGACCCCGAGGGAGAGCGTGTCAGCAGCGGCCGGGGAGTGAGCCATTATCGTAGAGCCAGTTGAGCCAGAAATTAAGTACGGTGTCCCCGGAACTAGCCGAGGATTCCGGCAGGTTGTTCCAGTGGTGTTGGCTATGTGTGACTGTGGGAATCGGTGTATCAGTCCAGCCAAACGTCTAATGCGATTCTGTGGTTTTCCCTGGGTTTTCCGAGGGTAACCTAACCCCGAAGTTACGTCCATACCTTCGCGTGGGCATCCAGGCTAGTCCACCTTAACGTCGTCGCCTGCCGGAAGCCCCGGGCGTCCTTCGTCGACGCGATCCCGCTCCTCCAAACGCAAGTATTCCTCCGCAAGTTCTTTTAGCACTCGTTTAACGACATTTACACCGCGGATTCGAAAATCCCAATCCGTAAGGCGCTTCTCGCCCCGTCTTTTCTTTTGGATTTCCAAAGACCACAAGCCGCTGGCCACCTTGATTTCTCGATAGACTTGCTGGCCCTTTGGGGTGCGCACGGACCATCGGAGCGGAATGAGTCCGAACAAGATCATGAGCCCGGTGCTCCCTGTCAATGCAGGATCGATAACGAGCTGCTCGGTTTCAAGAAACGTCAGAACACGATGCGTTAGGTCGTCGACGTCGTCGATCAGCGACGCGTCGACGTTGAGGTGATCTGAGAACGATGGCAGGAATTGACCATCCTTGCTGGATTGAGCTCGGAGCAAGCCGCGTTCCGATTCTCGTGAGAGACCGTAGGTATGGTGCGCATATTGGAGCATTTCCGTACGCAGTTCCTCGTACTCCCCTTCAAAGCGGGTCTCGTATAAATTGCGGAGCAACAAAGCAGCCGCAATCGTCTCCTTGGATCCGAGCAATTGTGCCCCGGACAAGCCCCTTGCCATCCGAGGCACGGTTATCCGGATGTTCCGAGAATCGGACTCGACAGAAAAAAGCTGCTCCGACGTTGGACGGTACAGGCCGGTGTCCGCTGGCACTGACATGCTGAGAGCGAGGAAGACGTCGGGGTCAGTGTATTCCCGGGCGAAATCGAGAGGCATGGCCTACTCCCCTGTTAATATCGGCAAATCAGTCAAGGCGAATTTACGCGGCATGTGGCTGCGCGTTCGAAGTGCCGCTTGTTTGACCGCCCCTGCAGAGACCCCTCCCTGATCCGCTCTTAGTTTATCCCTTTGGTCTCGAGCCTCAAGCGCTTGGGTGCGTTGCTCGGACCGTTTTGTCGCAGATAGTTCCGGGGACACCATGCGTAACTCCGAAAAATCAAGTATGGTGTCCCCGGAACTCGTGCTGGAGGGCGACGGCGGCGATCATCGGATCGGCCAAGCCGATGTTTTGCCCGGTACGTTCCAGGTCGCCGGAAATCCGCCCCGCCAGCTCGGCGGCGGAGCGATCAAAGACGATGATCTGTTCCAGGCCGACCGCGTTCAGGAAGTTGAGTGGGCGGCGGGCATTTTGCACGCGGTGGAAGCCCTGCACGACTTCCATCACAGTGATGACGGACACCGTGGAAACGTCGTGCTGCCGGCGGTAAAGGGCGGCATTCTGGGCGACGGTGGGGTTTTTGGCTTTGAGGACTTCGGAATAGATGTCCGTGTCGAGCAGGGCCTTATTCACCGGGCAACGTTCTCCAGGGCTGCCTGCGTAGCTGCATGGCGTGCTCAACCACCTCGTCTAGCTCATCGGCGGCATCCTGCATGGCACCGAGCGATCCCTGGGAATTGACAATGGGCTGGACGTGCTTACGAAGCTGCTCCAGGGCGTCGCTGATGACCTGATCCTCGGTCGAATAGCGACCGGCCTGCACCTGGTCGTGCACGAACCGCTCTAAATGTTCGGGTATACGTATGGTCATTTCGTTATGCTCCTTTGGGGTCGAAGGGAAATCCTTCGGGCAGAGGATGGTTGGTGTTTTCCCAACAAGGACTTTCGTCGCTCATGTTTGATTACTCACGCCCCCGCGCCGGGGCGGCCGACGACTTCGCGGACGTGGCCGCGTTCCTTGCGGGTCTGGATGGCGTTGACGGCGTTGATGTAGGCCAGGGCCGAGGCTTCAATGATGTCGGTCGAGGCGGCGCGGCCGCGGAAGCTGCGGTCGTCGCTTTCGACCTCGAGCTCCAGCGTCACCTCGCCCTGCGCGTCCTTGCCCTGGGTCACGTTGCGGACGACGAACTCCCGCAGGTTGGCGTGCACGCCGGTGACTCGCTCAACGGCTTTGAAGATGGCGTCGACCGGCCCGTCGCCGATCGCCGCGTCCTGGACGACCTCGCCGTCGGGGCGGCGGATCGCCACGGTGGCCGTGGGAAGGACGCTGGTACCGGCCGTCGTGTGCAGGCTCAAGAGCTGCCAGGGGGCGGGGATGTCTTCCATGTGCTTCTCGACCAGGATCGCCAGGTCCTCGTCGTAGACCTCCTTCTTCTTATCGGCCAGCGCCTTGAAATCGTTGAAGACCACCTCGAGCTGCTCGTCGGTCAGAGTGTAGCCCAACTCGGTCACTCGGTCGCGCAGCGCGTGCCGGCCGGAGTGCTTGCCCAGGACGAGATCGGTTCGCGGGACTCCCACGTCCTCGGGCCGCATGATCTCGTAAGTCGATCGCTCCTTGAGCATCCCGTCCTGGTGAATTCCCGCCTCGTGGGCGAATGCGTTGCGGCCGACGATCGCCTTGTTCCGCTGCACGAGCAGGCCGGTGATCGTCGCGACCATCCGGCTGGCGGGATAGAGACGCTCGGTCTTGATTGCCGTGGTCAGCCCGAAGTAGTCGTGGCGGGTCTTCAGCGCCATGACGATCTCCTCGAGCGCCGCGTTGCCGGCGCGCTCGCCAATGCCGTTGATCGTGCACTCCACCTGCCGCGCCCCGGCCTCGACCCCGGCCAGGCTGTTGGCCACCGCCATGCCCAGGTCGTCGTGGCAGTGCGTGCTGATGATCGCCTGGCCGATGTTGCCGACGCGTTCCCTCAGCGTGCGAATCACGGCCGCATACTGGGTGGGTGTCGCATAGCCGACGGTGTCAGGGATGTTGACGGTGGTCGCACCCGCCTCGATGGTCGCCGCGACGACTTCGCAGAGGAAATCAAGCTCGGTCCGGGCGGCGTCCTCGGGGGAAAACTCGATGTCGGGGCAGTAGCTCCTGGCCCGGCGCACGCTGGCCACGGCCCGCTCGATGATCTGCGCGGGGGTCATGCGCAGCTTGTGCTCGCGGTGGATGGCCGAGGTTGCCAGGAACACGTGGATCCGCGGCTTCTGGGCGTATTTCACGGCCTCCCAGGCGCGGTCGATGTCCTTGTCGTTGCACCGCGCCAGGCCGCAGACGGTCGAGCCGGTGATCTCGCCGGCAATGGCCCGGACCGCCTCGAAATCGCCGACCGAGGCGATCGGGAAACCCGCCTCGATGATATCGACCCCCAGACTCGCCAGCACCCGCGCCACTTCGAGCTTCTCACTCAGATTCATGCTCGCGCCCGGCGATTGCTCGCCGTCGCGCAGGGTCGTGTCGAAGATCCGGACCCGGTTCGGGTCAAAGGCCGGAACAGCGGGCTCAGGCGCGGTGCTCATGGCTGGGCTCTTTCTGACTAGGGTGGGCGTTAGCTACCATATCCATCTTCATAAAATGGTCTTTTGGTGGGTTGCACCCACCCCAAGAAAAAACCCCGAGATCCACCGGTCGAGGCGGGTCTCGGGGCTTCGTTGTCTTGCTGGGAGGCACGGACCTGACGAACCCTAAGACGCCATCCTCACCCGGCCGGTAAGGCCGAGGGAAAGAATGAGTCGCAGGGTTGCCAGCACGGAACGCATCGGGAACTCCGAGTCCTTGAGCCTCGTTCAACTGCAATCATACGCTTTGGGGCAGTTCCGGGTCAACGGACAAGCTTGGGTTCCTGCAAGTGCCCCGACGCAGTTGGCTTGTGGGGTGGGGTTTTCAATCTCGCCTCAGCGACTTTCGCAGATCCATGCTTCACGAAGGTCGACGACCGCCCGAAAAGTCGATGATGCCCAGTAATGATGCTGCCTTTGCGAGAACCAGCTTTGACACCGAGGCTCATCAGAGGATAACATCAAACCTATGATCCAAATCCGCTTTCCAGACCTGGAATCGAAACGCAGAGCCTTGGGTCGACTGGCCGGGCGTTATCCGTTCAAGAGCTGGGAGACCGGTGAGATGCTGGTCCCGGAAGCAGCTCTGGGATATCTGGCCGTCGAAGGTATTTCGTTCCTCGTCGAGGGACCGGCGACCTATGAGCAAAACACTCCGGCGATTCGAGGTGTTGCTCCCGCTCCGGTTCAATGACGGCCAGCCGGTCCCGGAGGAAATCGTCGCCGAGACCCTGCTCGAACTGGAACAGCGGTTCGGTGCTGTCTCCTGCGAAACCCAATCGATCCGAGGATACTGGCGCCAAGAAGGGGAATCTTATCGCGACGATCTGATCCGCGTCTTCGTCGACGTCGGCGACGAGCCTCGGCATCGCCAGTTCTTCCTGGAGTTCAAGGAACAGCTCAAAGCTCGATTCCAGCAATTCGACATCTGGATGACGACATACCTGATCGAAGTGCTCTGAACAGGCTCAATCAAAACGCCGCCCGCACCAACCCGTTCAGCACCAGGTCAGGAATGATCCGGGCTTGCTCGCCACAGACCGACCGCGCCAGCCGCTCGGCGTCGCCGCCGGTCCAGACGATCCAGGGCTTCTCGCAGCCATCGAAGGTTTGCCGGGCCAGGAGCTCGCGGACGGCGCCGACGGCGCCCCAGAAGACGCCGGCCTCGAGCGAGGGCAAGGTGCCGCGGCCCCAGGAAGGCGCCGACTGGTCGGGATGGACCAGGGGGAGTTGCGCGGTGAGGAGGTGTAGGGCGCGGGCGCTGAGGAAGAGCCCCGGGGCGATCACCCCGCCCTGCCAGACGCCTGCGGCCGTGACCCGCTCGATCGTGATCGCGGTGCCACACGAGACGACCAGGCCCGGCTGGCCGGGGGGCATGTGCGCCAGGGCTGCCAGGACGGCCAAGGCCCGGTCGGCCCCGCCGGTCTCGGCGCCCTCGACGTCCATATCGAGCGGGACGTCGGCGGCCGTCTGATACCAGGTGGCCTGGCGGACGTGACGTCCCTGAAGAAAGGCCGCCAGATGCTGCGCGACGGGGGGATTGACCGACGCGATCGCCCAGCGCGAGGGCTGCCGCTGGTTCTGGTGCCAGTCGTCCCAGAGCGCATCCCATGCCAGCGGATCATCCGGCGGCAGTGCGCTCGAGGGTGTAAGACGACCCTCCTCATCAAGCCTCGCCCACTTGAGCCGCGAGTTTCCCAGGTCGGCCACGATTCGCAACATCGGTTAGACGTCCGTGGCAGGTACGGGAATCTGCACCTCGGCCTCCACGTCCGGAAGTGGGGACGGCGGCGGCTCGATGCGGCGCTGTTCCTCGAGCCGCTCGTGGATCGCCTGGAGCAGCGAGGGGATGCCTTTTCCAGAGACGGCCGAGATCGCCATCACCTCGTGGCCCAGCTCGCGAGCGATCCGATCGCGGGCAAGCGCTGCGCCGGTCAGGTCGATCTTGGTCACGACGATGAGCTCTGGCCGTTCGGCCAGCGTGGGGCTGTACTGTTCGAGCTCGCGGCGAATCATCCGGTAGTTCTGCACGGGATCCGATCCGTCGATCGGGACCGCCTCGATCAGGTGGACCAGCAGACCGGTCCGCTCGACATGGCGGAGGAACTCGTGGCCCAGGCCAAGCCCCGCGTGAGCCCCCTCGATCAGGCCGGGGATATCGGCGACCACGAAGGCGTTTTCCGGATCGACGACGACCGTCCCCAGGTTCGGGTACTTGGTGGTGAACGGGTAGTCGGCGATCTCGGGATGGGCTCGCGAGATCCGCGAGAGCAGGGTGGACTTGCCGGCGTTGGGCAGACCGATCAAGCCGACGTCGGCGATCACCTTGAGCTCCAGGACGATCCACCGCTCCTCGCCGGGAAAGCCGTGCTCGTGCTGCCGCGGGGCCCGGTTGGTGGCCGACTTGAAGTGGGTGTTGCCATGCCCTCCCCGGCCGCCGCGGGCGACGACGACGGATTCTCCGGCAGACTTCAGGTCGCGGAGTACGTTTTCGCGGTCACGATCACGGACAATCGTCCCCGGCGGAACCTCGATCACCAAGTCGTCGCCCTCGCGGCCGAAACAGTTCGAGCCCTGGCCGTGCTCGCCGCGGGCGGCCTTCCAGTGCCGCTGGTGCGACAGGTGGGCAAGGTTGGAGTGGTTGTCCGAGGCGCGGAGCACGACGCTGCCTCCATGCCCGCCGTCGCCCCCGTTCGGGCCGCCGCGGGGCGCGTACTTCTCACGCCGAAAGCTGAGGCAGCCGTTGCCCCCATCGCCACCTCGCACGAAGAGCGTCACTCGGTCGACGAACATGGGATCTTCCAGGCAGTGAGGGCAGGGGTGGCCCGCCAATAGCGAGGCTTGGCTGTGGCACGAGCCACACCTGCGGGCAGCGTCCGCATCGGAGTCGCGTCAGGTGGACGTCTGGCGAATCGATTCCCAATCAATCTTGACGTTTCCGACAAAATTGAACGCCCGTTCATATTGATCGGGCGAAGTTGATGGGTAATTCGGTGGTCACAGCTACCTAAAGCCATTGGAAACAAGGACTTGTTACTGATTCTTTTCAAGCTCCCCATCTGTCCCAGACTATCACTCAGGACTTTTGTCGGTAACGTCTGCCTTGATTTCCTGTTCCGGGGCCAGCAGGGTGTGGGTGTCTGGAATTCGCACCAGAGCGCATGCTAACCAGCATCGGAGACTCGGACTCGTAAGGTAACGCCATCTTGCCGACTCAGATGCAAGGGCGTTGGACGACCGAGTTGGGCGAGCAACGTTTTAACCGGTGGGACTGCGAGCCATCCTCTTCCGCCAGAAAAATTAGGTGCGTGGTCCAGATTGAAAAGGACATGGGCATCCGGAGGCATGGTCTCAAGAACGTAATTGACGCCAGGGACCAGCCAGGCGTTTTCAGGCTCGCCTCCGTGGATAAGACCATAGTCGGTCAGGAATAGCAGCAAATCCTGATCTTTGTTCCCGTCAATCTTTGCTACCCAGATGCGCTCCTCACCCGAGTAGTGGACCTCCCCTTCCGCCTCCATCTCTTCATCGTGAAGGCTGACCTTCAAGCCCTCCTGAAGACGCACCCCAAGGCGAGCAAGGTCCTGGATCGTGCCAATGCAATTTAACCGGAGGCGCCCCCGGGGGTCGGCGTTATTGAAGTCGGCATAAATCGCGGGTTTGGACATGAGTTAGCTCCGACTCGCCGGATTCGCAACAGTGGGGGTAAGGAGCGTACTAGCAAGCTCCGGGGTCAACCCCGTCAGAGTCGCGTGATTCGGGCTTTTGCCCGAGGTTCGGATCACATCTCCTCCGGCAGCACGGACCTTTCCGACCTTGGTGACTCCGATCTGAGAATGGGGAATCGGTTTTGCGAGTTGCTCCAAGGACACCCCGGAATTGCTCTCGACCGAGATCCCGGTAACTCCGCTCGGATGTGTCCCGGTATCTCTAAGGATATCCTCCGGGCGGTTGCGACCACCTCGGATGACAAGGGCATCCGCGGGGATTACATCCATTCTACGCGAGGCCTCCTCGCGCCGCCCATCGAATCAGGATCTTGGTTCATCTCAAGGACGTCGGTTGAAACACAAACGATCGGTTCACATTGCACCTGTACGAAGAGATAGCTTCCTTGATCAATTCTTGCCTGCTGTCCCCGCGGCGGCAGTGGGCAGCACGTTGATCCGGCGGCCTTCCTGATCGAAGGCGACCTGGCCGTCGATCAGCGAAAAGATCGTCCAGTCTCGGCCCAGGCCCACATTCTTGCCGGGGCGCCACTTGGTTCCTTTTTGACGGCAGATGATGCTGCCGGGCTTGGCCGTCTGGCCGCCGAAGAGCTTGATTCCGAGCATCTGGGGATTCGAATCGCGGCCGTTGCGGCTCGACCCCTGACCTTTCTTGTGAGCCATCTCTGATTCGTCCTCGAACTCGTTTTGATTGCTGACCAATTCGCGTGTTAAGCTGTGCGAGCTTGTGCGCAGCGCAATAGCCCACTCCTCGGCCCGTGCCGATCGACTCCTGATCATAGCGAAGCGGCTCGTGTCCGGGCAAGTCCGGATCGACGGTCAAAGGCAGAACTCGTGTTCAGAAAGGGACTTTGGACGTGAATGAGGAAAAACGCCCGGCCGTGGTGCTGCTCAGTGGCGGGCTTGACTCGGCCACCGCGCTGGCCGAGGCCAAGATCGCGGGTTTCGCCCTGCATGCCTTGACCGTGTCCTACGGCCAGCGGCACGCGGTCGAGATCGAGGCCGCTCGCCGGGTGGCACGATCGATGGGCGCCGTTCGCCACGTCGAGCAGGTCATCGATTTGCGAGCCTTTGGCGGCAGCGCGCTGACCTCGGATCTCGAGGTCCCCAAGGACCGGCCCGCCGAGATGATGGCCGCAGGGATCCCGATCACCTACGTCCCCGCCCGCAACACGGTCTTCCTGTCGCTGGGATTGGCCTGGGCCGAGACGCTCGGAGCTTTCGACATCTTTATCGGGGTCAACTGCGTGGATTACTCGGGATATCCCGACTGCCGTCCCGAATATCTCGAGGCATTCGAGGCCATGGCCAACCTGGCGACACGCGCCGGAGTCGAGGGCCGGGGCAAGTTCCGGATCCATGCACCGCTGATCCGACTGACCAAGGACCAGATCATCCTTCGCGGCCTGGAGCTCGGCGTCGATTACGGCCTGACCCATAGCTGCTACGACCCGGCGCCCGACGGACGTGCCTGCGGCCGCTGCGACTCCTGCCGGATTCGCCGCGCGGCGTTCGAACGGCTGGGACGCACAGATCCGGTTGCCTATGCCTGAGTGCCGAGTTTCATGACACACGGAATCCTTGATTCCGGGGAGGCTGCTTCGATGGTTCTGCCGAATTTTATGACGCACCGAGCCCTTGATTCCAGGGAGGCTGCTTCGACGATCCTGAGACGCATTGGAATTCTCTCGCTCGGCAAGTTTTCTGCTTCCTGTGAAGTGGCCCGGTCATGAACCCGGGCGAGAGGAACCCCGGATTCCATTCCTGACGACTAATACGATTTTTCCATTCCTGACGGCTAATACGATTTCTTCTGGGTGCATGAGTCTTTCTTTTCTGCGCGCCAGCGGTTAAGTTTGTGCGATGATCAATGCAATTAGTTCCCTTGAGGAGCCCATCAATGCCCGAATCCGTGGTTCACTTCCAGATTCGTATGCCCCCCCAGCAGCATGAGAGGCTGGCGACCTGGGCCAAGGAAGACAAGGTGTCGCTGAACCTGCTTGTTGTCGGGATCCTCGAGAAAGCGATGGAGCGCCACCACGCAGAGTCGGGGCCGGCGAAGAGCAGTCCTGCCCATCCTCACAAGTGACCCGCCACTTGCGACGGGATTGCCCGCGATCTCGACATTGCCGAGGCGCGGGCGTTCCCGGTCAGGACGCCTCATTAAAACGACATGTATTCAATCGCCTCGCCGCCGGGCGGGCTTTGCCGCTGACGAAGCGGAAGTCGTCTGGATCACCAGTAGACCCATTCATAGGCGGGGTCGTTGAATTCGATTTCCTTCTCGCTGATGTTCCGCTCGTCGCCGCGGCGGATGAAATCGATTCGCAGCGTCTTGTACTTGACGATCGGCTTGCCGCCGGCGGGGTTAGGCACTTCCTTGTATCCGTCGGATAGACCGCGGACATAGATGCTGAAGCGATCCGACTTGGGGTCCCAGTTGTCCCACACCGCGGTGCCGAAGACGGCATCATCCACGCCTTCCTTGGTGCTGGGCGGAATGATGCCCATGATGCTGAACGCACCCAGGACCGGAACGGTTGGATCTTCGCGGGCCTGGATCAGCGGTATGACCTCGGGAATGACCTGGTCCTCGAATCTCTTTCCCTCTTCGTTGACCATTGTGAACTGGGGCACGAACATGCGGGGTTTGCCGGTGCGGTTGACCACTCTGTAGTAGAGGTAGTACACCGGCCGCCGATGCTTGCTGGGGTTCTCGACGTCACGGATTCGCAATGGCTTGAACGCGAAGTCCAGTACCCAGATGCCTTCCTTGTCGCGGGGCAGGAGGGCGGTGTTGATCATTTGATAATTGTAAGGACGATTGGGACGGTCGCGCCGGACCGGGACGGTCCGCAGGACCGGAACCAGTTTATCGTCGGGAACCGCCTCCGGAGGAGCCAAGTTCTCATCGCCCGGTTGGCCTTGGTTGGCCTTCCCCTCGGGTGCTGGGCCTTGTTCAGGCTCCGGGGCCTCGGCGTTGTCCTTCTTGGCGGCCGCGCCGGGCCGAGCTTTCTCCTGATCCTGGCCCTGGCAGTGGCGCGGCTGGCACACCATGATCGCTAGCACGATGAGCAATACCGGCACGAAGCTCCGCTTCACGAGGATGGACACGGGACAGTCTCCCCAGGCCTGGGTGAGCCGAATGATCGGTGAGGCGTTGAGAACCCGGTCAGACGGATGTGATGAAACGAGATGTCGCGGCTTCGGAACCATCCGCGAATCGCCAATGCCCGTCAAGCTGTCTTCCTCTTCGTCTGATAAGCTAGCAAACCTTGGCAATTCACGCAAATTTATATGAGGAAAGTGGCGCAGTTGGGCGCGTAATCAGCTTGTGGCCAGGGTTGAAAGGATTGCAACGAATTTTACAATGGTGCTACGCTAAGGAAAATGATTCTTTAAGGTATCCTGGCCTTTCATGTAACGGATCGAGGGCCGATGGGCTTGCTGAGAGTGGTTGCGGCTGCGGGTCTGGCCTGGCTGATGGCGCCGTTCGCATCGGCTGCCGTGTTCGAGACCTTGATTCTCAAGGATGGTCAACGGGTGACTGGCGAGGTGGTCGCCGAGAAGCAGAACGCCCTCTATGTCGACCTGGGCTACGATCTGCTCCGGATACCACGCGACCAGATCGTTCGCCGCGCCAAGCTTGACGAGGCCCTGCGTGCTGCTCCGGCGTCTCAAGGCATGGATATCGACCGGTCCGGCTTTTTTTCGTCGGGCGTGTTGAGACCCTCGCCTGTCAAGGAGCTCGTGTCCAAATTTGGCGAGGCCGTCGTCTCGATCGAGACACCTTCGGGTAAAGGATCAGGGTTTGTCATCAACAAGGACGGATTTGCGATCACCAACGCACACGTGATACAGGGTGAGACCCGGATTTCGGCGATCCTTTACCAGAATGTTCCTGGGGGACTGACGCGTCGCCGCGTCGAAGACGTCGAGATCGTGGCGATCAACCCCTTCTTTGACCTGGCGCTGATCAAGCTGCCGCTTCCTGCCGACCTGAGACCGAGCCACGTGGTTCTGGGTAATGGAGAAGATGTCAATACGGGCGACTCTGTGTTCGCCGTGGGCAACCCACTGGGCCTGGAGCGATCGGTGACCCAGGGGATTGTCAGCAGCAGAAGCCGGAACCTTCAAGGCCAGTTGTACTTGCAGACAGACACGGCGATCAATCCGGGGAACTCGGGAGGCCCGCTATTCAACCAGCGAGGCGAGGTGATCGGCGTCACCAGCCGGGGCGCCCGGGCCGACATGGCTGACAATCTCGGCTTTGCCATCCCGGTCAGCTATGTGAAGGACTTTCTCCGGCACCGCGAGGCGTTCTCATTTGACAAGACCAACCCCAACAGTGGCTACCGTTACCTCGACCCGCCGCGGCGGTTGCGTCCGGGTTCTCCCCAAGGATTGATCCCCTCTCGAGGATCGCAGCAGCCGCAATCCGCCGCGCCCGGCGCGTCCAATGGTTCTGCGGCTGGGCCGCGAACGAACCGCTGAA
>JBAUOX010000677.1:0-3696 GCA_049579985.1 Isosphaeraceae bacterium
GGCCCGGGCCCTCGTGGCCGGGCAGCACGGGCGCCGCGACGACCAGCCCCGAGCTCTCGAGCGCCGCGATCAGCGGCCCGAGCTCGTAGGGGCCGCCGCCCAGGCCGTGCAGGATCAGGCAGGAGATCGGTCGCTCCGCGCGGGTCGTGATGACCACAGGAGCATCAGGCTGAGATCCCTCGTCGGCCATGAATCACGTCCGCCCCTTCAGGCTCCTGCGCCGGACTCATGGACGCGCAGTCCGTGGCGCGAGAGGATCACACTGAGCACCTCGCGGAGGCGAAGGTCGGGAGGAGTGAGGGGCAATCGTAGTTCTCCGTTACCCTGTCCGATGAGCGCCAGCGCGGTCTTGACGGCGATGGGATTGGGAGCCAGGTTCATGAGCGCCTGGCTCAGGGGGAACAGTTGAGCGTGCAACCGGCGGGCCTTGCTGTAATCTTCCCTCCGGAAGGCTTCCACCAGGGCGATCATCTCCTTCGGAACCAGATTGGCCACCACCGAGATGACCCCTTCGGCGCCGATTGCCAGCATCGGCAGCGTCAGGGTGTCGTTGCCCGAGAGGACCGTCAGCTCGGTCCGGCAGAGGATCTCGCTGGCCTGGTCGACCGATCCGCTCGCCTCCTTGATGGCGACGATGTTCTCGACATGGGCGAGCCGCTCGACCGTCTGGGGTTCCAGGTGACAGCCCGTGCGGGCCGGTACGTTGTAGAGCACCAGGGGCAGCGGGCTGGCTGCGGCGATCCGGGCGAAATGCGCGTAGAGGCCATCCTGCGTGGGCCGGTTGTAATAGGGGGCGACAACCAGCGCCCCATCGGCGCCGGCCTCCGCGGCGAAGCGGGTCAGCCGGACGGCCTCGGCGGTCGAGCACGAGCCTGTACCGGCCAGGACTCGTGCCCTGCCCGCGGCCTGTTCGACCACGGCGGCGATCACCCGCTCGTGCTCGAGGCGCGATAAGGTCGGGGCTTCTCCCGTCGTGCCGGCCGGACTGAGGATGGTGGTGCCCTGGTCAATCTGCCAGTCAACCATCCGTCGCATGGCGCCCTGATCGACATCGCCGTCACGCAGCGGTGTCACCAGCGCGACGGTGCATCCCGCGAATATTTGACCCTTCGATGCCATGATTGCTGCCTCGAAAAAAGAGAAGTGCCAGGTCACGATGCGAACGGAACGGCCCAGAGACGAGGTCGGGTAGAATGAACCACGCTTCTGGCAGTCTTCTGCGGCCGACCAGGTTGAAGGAACGCGTCTTGCAGGCTTTCCAGACCTGCACGCCCTTGCTGCAGACCGGTGACCACGTTGATCGAGACCTCGCTGGTATTGACCATGGAGACGGCGATGTCCCGCTCGGCAAGCGCGCGGAACATAGTCGCGGCAACCCCGGTGTGGGAGCGCATGCCCACGCCCACCACCGAGAGCTTGGCGATGGCTGGCTCCGTCACGACCCGGTGCGGGCCGACGACCTCGGCGATCACCGCGGCGGCGCGTTCGACGTCCCTCCGGGGCACGGTGATGGACAGGTTCGGCGTTCCCACCAAGCTGATGTTCTGGACAATCATATCGACCAAGATGGTTTCCTCGGCGACTCGGCGGAGGATCTGGGCCGCAAAGCCAGGGCGGTCGGGAATGTTCAGGACGGTCACGCGTCCTTGACGGTCGTCGAGCTCGACGCCCGAGATCACCAGGTCCTCCAGGCCTGCGGCCGTCGCCGTTTGACTTGCCGGGGTGATGGTCGGACACCAACCGTCGTCACTCAGTGACTGGGGCTGCGGTTGCCGGCGCCGGAAGCCGGGAATGAAGGGCGCCGGATCGCCGTCGATCGGGGCGTCGAGCCCGAATGCGCGATGCACCGCCCTGAGTGCCCACGTCGCCAGCGAGCGCTCGACCAGAACGCTGATCTTGATCTCGCTGGTGGTGATCATCTGCACGCCGACCTCGGCCCTGGCCAGCGCCTCGAGCATCGTGGCGGCGACGCCGAAATGAGTCTTCATTCCCAGGCCGACGACCGAGACCTTGGAAACCTCCGAGTCGGAGACAACACCCGCGGCGCCGATCTCTTGCGCGGCGGCGTTCGCCGCCTGAATCGCCGCCGCCTGCTCGTCGGCCGCCACGGTGAAGCTGACCTTGGCGGCTCCCTCCCGCATGATGTTCTTGAGGATCATGTCGATGGCGACATTGGCCTCGGCGACCCGGCGGAAGAGCGTGTGCAGGGACTCGGGACAGTCGGGGACGCCGTGCACCGTGATTCTGGCCTCGTCCCGCACCAGCGCCGCACCGGTGACGCTCCAGCCCAGGCGGCGGGCGTCGCCGTCGGCGACAATCCAGGTGCCCGGCTCATCGCTGAAGGCTCCTCGCACCACGATCGGAACGTCGTAGTTCTTGGCAAACTCGATCGACCGCGACTGCATCACCCCGGCGCCCAGGCTGGCCAGCTCCATCATCTCATCGTAGCTGATCCGGTCGATCTTCCGAGCCTCCGGGACGATTCGCGGATCGGCCGTCGAGACCCCGTTCACATCGGTGTAGACCTCGCAGGCATCGGCCCCGAGAACGGCAGCCAATGCCACGGCGGTCGTGTCCGATCCACCTCGGCCCAGGGTCGTGATCTCCGCGTTCCGATCGACACCCTGAAAGCCCGCGACGATCACGATCTTGCCCTCGCCAAGTGCCTGAAAGACGCGCTCGGTGGAGATCTCGCGGATTCGCGCCCTGGTGTGGAGGCTGTCGGTGAGGATGCCGATCTGGGCTGCTGTGAAGCTGATGGCCGGCACTCCCAGTGACTCGATGGCAATCGCCATCAGGGCGACGCTCACCTGTTCGCCGGTGGCCAGCAGCATGTCCAGCTCGCGTGCCGGGGGCCGGTCGCTGATCTGACGAGCCATCGCGATCAGGTCGTCGGTGGTGTCGCCGCCTGCCGAAACCACCACCACCACTTGCGAGCCCTGACGATGCGCTGCGATGGCGCGACGGGCCGCACGCAAGATCTTCTCCGGATCGGCGATACTGGTGCCGCCGTATTTCTGCACGAGGAGAGGCACGTTTTCACTCCGCCGGTCGGCTCGACCGGCAATTGCAAAGGCCCGCATGAGTGGTCACCAACTTGATTATTGGGGCCGCCAGCACGAAGGCTGTTGCGTGCTGCAGCCAGTTGACCAATCGCCCAAGTGCAACGACCGTGCCCAACCTGCCCACTAAATGAAATTTATTTGCCGTCAGGTGGTTACGAAGCCGCAGCGGCACGAAGGTGGAACGCCGGGGGACGAATTGTCGTGCGAGTTGCAAGCCAGACCGCCGCAGCTTGCACGATCCACCAGGGAACCGCCGGCACTTCCGGCTGACTCAAAGATTCTAGAAATCGAATGAAATACCTCGATGCAAGCTTCCATCCCAAGGAAGAAGATCAAACACCGGCCGCCGTCTTCAGGTATTCCGCTATCGGCCCCAGGGCGAGTACCGGGAGAAAGGAGAGAGCACCGATGAGCAGGACGGTCCCCAGCACCAGGATTCCGAACGGGACCGCGGTGACGCTGACGGACCGCGGTGACGCTGGACCGCGGTGACGCTGGACGCAAACTTTTGACAGGTTGCGACTTATGTGTAAAATAACCCATGAAGTTGCAATAACGTGGGTAGCGGGTGATGAGTCGTTCCAGAAGCGGCTGCGGGGTCATCCGGCTCGAGCCGTGCAACGGCGGCGCG
>JBAUOX010000678.1:0-3615 GCA_049579985.1 Isosphaeraceae bacterium
GGGTAATAGCACCACCCTGATCCAAGAAGGTTGTGGTCAATGAGTCCCTGATCAGGACCCCTCACCATTCCAGCGACCGGGCCGAAGGCCAATACCGTTGAATTAGCTGTAACCTACTGTCGCGGTGGAGATTGCGAATTCGTCCCCCCCTTGCGACGGGGGGGGTAGGGGGGGTGATTTTCCGGCCGAGGCCCGCGGGATCGCCTCGCCCAGGAACCCCCCTGTATCCCCCCTTCGTAAGGGGGGAATAATTGGAAGCCCTGTTCCGGACGTATCTTACGGCTAGTTCAACGGTATTGAGCCTAAGGCGAGAGCCGCATGGTAGGGGCGGGTTTCAAACCCGCCCCTACGTCTTTTCCGGCCCCTCGATGGTGCCCCTGGTCATCGCAGACCACTGCATTATAGCAACGTTCTCGCAAACTGGGCACATGGCAGTCGAGAATAACCCGGGTGGCCTCGGGGATTCCCTGATGGTCATGGTAGTTTCCTGCCCACGACCGGGAGGGTGAAAAAAAAGGTGCTCCCCTGGCCCGGCCGCGATTCGACCCAGATCCGGCCCCCGTGCCGCTCCACCACCTTCTTGCAGATCGCCAGCCCCATCCCCGTGCCGGGATACTTGTCCCGCCCGTGCAGCCGCTGGAAGATCTGGAAGATCCGCTCGCGGTGCTCCGGCGCGATGCCGATGCCGTTGTCGCGCACCGAGAAGACCCACTCCTCACCGGTCCGCTCGGCCGCGACGTGGACGCGCGGCGTGCCGTTGCAGAACTTCAGCGCGTTGCCGATCAGGTTCTGGAAGAGCTGGACCATCTGGGCGGGGTCGCCCCTGATCGAGGGCAGGGGGTCATGGGTCACCACGGCCCCTCTCTCCTCGATGACTTGGTGGAGGATGGCGAGCGCCCCGAGGATGGCAGCCGCCGCATCCACCGGCTCGAAGTGTCTCGCCTGGGTGGTCAGGACGAGGAAGCCGCGGAGGGCGTCGACCAGGGCCTTCATCCTGTCGGCCCCCTCGACCGCGTAGTTGATATACTTGTCGGCCTTCTCATCCAGTCGACCCTTGTACCGCTCGGCCACCAGCTCCACGTAGCTGGCGACCATGCGGAGGGGCTCCTGGAGGTCGTGAGCGGCGACGTAGGCGAGCTGCTGGAGCTCGCGGTTGGAGCGGGCCAGCTCCTCGGCCCGCTCGGCCAGCGCCTTGGCGGCCTGGCGCCGCGCCGTGACGTCATGGCAGACGATCACCCCGCCGACCACGTCCCCGGCCACGCCCCGGATCGGTCGGCCGCTGACCAGCATCAGCAGGTTGTCGGCCGCCTGGGAGCGGCGGACGAGGATCTCCGTCTCGGCGGTCGATTCGCCCCGGATCGCCCGCACCAGGGGGAGCCGGTCGGCCGGGAACGGCGTCACTCCGTCCGGCAGGTACATGTGATAGAGCTGGGGCCACTCGGGGGAGTGTGCCTCGGCCGCCCCCTGTCCGTACATCCGTTGGGCGGCGGCGTTGAAGATACGGAACCGCTCGTTCCGGTCGGCGACGATGACCCCCTCGCTCATGCTCTCCAGGATGTTTTGGAGGAGCTGGGTCTGCTCCTGGAGCTCGCGCCGGGCCCGCTCGCGCTCCGTGACGTCGCGGAGGTTGATGACGATGGCCTGCACGTCGGGCTCGGCCAGCAGGTTGGTGCCGGTCATCTCTACCCAGCGCCAGGAGCCGTCCTTGTGCGCCATGCGGAACATGGCCGAGACGACGCTGCCGGGGCTCTGCTTCAGGTCTTCGAACTGCGTCCGGATGGATGCGATGTCTTCGGGATGCACGAAGTCGAAGGCGTTGCGACCGGCGAGCTCCTCCGGGACGGAGCCCAGGATGCGGGCCGTGGAGGGGCTGGCGTAAAGGATCACGACTTCCCGGCTGAGGAGGACGATCCCGTCGGAGCTGTGCTCGATGAGGGCACGGAAGCGCCGCTCGCTGGCAAGGAGCCTCTGCTCGGCCAGTCGGTTCTCGTCCCGCAGCCGCTTCCGCTCCAGCGCCCGCAGCACGGCCGGGCCCAGGCGGCCCAGCCGGTCCTTGACCACGAAGTCGGCTGCCCCCTGCTCCATGAGCCCGACGGCCAGGTCCTGGCCGATCGCGCCGGAGACGATGACGAACGGCACGTCCAGCCCCCGCTCCCGCAGCCGCGCCAGCGCCCGGACCGAGTCGAACTGGGGCAAGCTGTGATCGGCGAGGATGACGTCGGGCGAGAGCTCCAGGCACCTGACGTAGTCCTTCTCCGTGTCCACGCGCGTCCAGTCCGGCTCGAAGCCCGCCTGGCGCAGCGCGTGCACCGCCAGCTCGGCGTCGGTGGGTTCGTCCTCGAGGATCAGGACGCGCAGGGGGACGGCCATGCTCATGTCCTCGGCTCGGGCTCGGGGGGCAGCGGCGGCTGGTTGAGGAGGAGCCAGTAGTAGCCGAGCTCCTCCACGATCTTGCCGAACTGGTCGAAGTCCACGGGCTTGACGATGTAACTGTTGAGGCCCAGCTTGTAGGTCTCGGCGATATCCCGTTCCTCCCGGGACGAGGTCATGGCAACCACCGGGATGGAACGGGTGCGCGGATCGCCCCGGATCCGGCGCAGGACCTCGATCCCGCTGACCTTGGGCAGCTTCAGGTCCAGCAGGATCAGGTGGGGCACGTCCAGCACGTCGCGGCCGGCGAACTCGCCGTCGCCGAAGAGATAGTCCAGGGCCTCGGCGCCGTCGCGGACGACCCGGACCCGGTTGACCAGCTTGGACTTCTTGAACGCGTGCAGGGTCAGCTCGACGTCGTCGGGGTTGTCCTCGACCAGCAGGATCTCCACGGTGTAATGATCAACCATCGGTATCGCTCCTCCCGAGGGTGAAGAAGAAGGCGGCGCCCTGATCGGGCCTGGCCTCGGCCCAGACCTGGCCGCCGTGGCGGTGGATGATCCGCTCCACCAGGGCCAGGCCCACGCCCGTCCCCTCGTAGTCCTCCTGCCGGTGCAATCGCTGGAACACACCGAACAGCTTATCCGCGTAGGCCATGTCGAAGCCCACCCCGTTGTCCCGCACGAAGTAGACCGTCTCGCCGTCCCGCGCGAAGCTGCCGGCCTCGATCCGGGCCTGTGCGCGACTGCGAGTGAACTTCAAGGCGTTGGCCAGCAGGTTGAGCCAGACCTGCTTGAGGAGGGCCGCGTCGGCCCGGCAGGGGGGCAGCTCGCCGAGGATGACCTCGACCTCCCGACCCTCGCGCTCGCCCTGCAGCTCCTCGAGGCACCGGCGGACGAGGTCGGCCATGGCCACCGGCTGACGGGTCATCGGCTGGCGGCCCAGGCGGCTGAAGTGGAGCAGATCGTCGATCAGCAGGCCCATCTTCCGGGTGTTCTCGATGACCCGCTGGAGGTAGCGCCGCGGCTCCCCGTCCAGGCCGGGGGCGTGTTCCGTCACAAGGATCTGGCAGAAGCCGTCGATGGCCCGCAGGGGGGCGCGCAGGTCGTGGGAGACGGAATAAGCGAAACTCTCCAGCTCCTTGTTGGCGGCCTCCAGTTGAGCCGTGCGCATGACGACGCGTTCCTCCAGATCACCCTTGAGTCTCCGGAGTTCGTCATGGGCCCGCTTGCGCTCCGTGATATC
>JBAUOX010000679.1:0-6249 GCA_049579985.1 Isosphaeraceae bacterium
GGATCCTTGGCCTGGGCCGCGGCCAGCAGCGACCGGGCGTCCTCCAGGCGGTCCCGAGCAGCAAGCATGTCGACACGGAGGAGGGTCAACGGCTCGACGGCCTGAGGGAGCGTTTTCTCGGCCTCGCGCAGGGACCGTTCCACTTCCTGCCAGTTCTGCTGGTCACGAGGCTGGCGAATCGTCTTCTGGATGCTGAGACGAACGAGATCGAGCCGTAGCTCGGGCTTGCTCCCCGCCAACGGAATGAGGGTCGTGAGCGCCTGGTCCAGCTTACCGGATCTGGCCAGAGCCTGACCGAATTCGATGCGGGTGGATTGCGAAGACCGGTCGCCCTCGGCGGCCTGCCGGAGAGCATCCAGCCGCTGCTCGTCGGAACCCACCTGGCTGTAGCATTCGGCCAGCATGAGATTGAGCGGTACGGCGAGCTGGGGGAGTGATTTCAAGACGGCCCGGGCCGTCTCGAGCCGGGGGATTGCCTCGGCCCATTGTCTGCGCCGGTAGAGGATTTGTGCTTCCAGGTATCGGACGAAGGTGTCGCCCAACCCGGCGTCCCGAAGCCGGGCGATGTAGCCGGCGGCCTGGTCTTTGTCGTCGATCTTGTTTTGGGCGAT
Organism: Isosphaeraceae bacterium; assembly: GCA_049579985.1. GTDB lineage: Bacteria > Planctomycetota > Planctomycetia > Isosphaerales > Isosphaeraceae > Aquisphaera. The sequence goes on from JBAUOX010000679.1 coordinate 612, forward strand.
CAGGGTCTCCGCCAGCTCGAAGGCCAGGTCGAGGGAGGGATTGGCCTGATCGGCTTGCCGCAAGACGGACTCGGCCTGGTCGAGGTGTCCTTCGCGGGTTTCGAGCCGGGCCAGGGCTATCGGGAAGCCGGCATTCTGGGGATGAAGCTTCAGACCCTTTTCGAGATAAGACCGGGCGGCGGCCGGATCTTTTTTCTGCTCGGCGGCCAAGGCCGCGGTCAGCAGGACTTCGGGGTTCTCGGGCGAGAGTTCCAGGGCTTTCTTGAGGTCACTGTCCGGGGCGGGCGGGCGGAATTCCGAGAGGTACCGAAAGCGATAGAGATGAGCGGGCCCCGACTCGGGGTTGTTCGCGACCATCCACTCGATCTCTTCATCGGCGTCCTTGGGGTCCTTGCGAAGTTCGTTACGGTCGAGCAGTGCCCGCTGAACGTAGCAGATGAGACGGGTCGGATCGTACGAGATCGCGTCGCTGTAAGCGTTTGCAGCCGCCTCGAAATCCGACTCCAGGAGCAAGCACTTGCCCTCGAGCTCCTCGAGCTCGGCGAGCTCCATCGCGGCACTGGACACCTCGGCACCTTGCTCGAGCTTCTCGGCGGCTCGAGTGAGCAGAACCTTGAGATGGCGCTTGGCGTCGGAAGTTCGTTCCGGCCGGAGCTCGAGGGCCAGATCCACGCAGCGTCGTTCCAGTGCGGGGTCGCCGGGGTTGTAGCGCAGGGCCTCCTCGCAGACCAGGTAGACCTGCTCGCGGCGCCGGCGGTCCTTTGTGGTCTCATCGAGCACCCGGGCATACCACCGCCAGGTTTCGCGGTCGCGTGGTCGCAGGCTCAGGTACTGCCCGAGTGCTTCCGCGGCTTTGGCCCCTTGGCCTTGCTCCTCGTCTCTGTGCGCACGATCGAGCAAGGCCGACACATTCCGCTGAACCTGCCGGCCGCGGACGAGGTATGCCGCTCCGCCCAGCGCGAGCACCGCCATGACCACACCGACCAGGAAAACCAGGTTAAGCTTTCTCATGAATCACCGAGCAATCATCAGAGATGAAAAGCATCTTTTCACGCAAGTCGATCATCGAAGGGCGGCGGTACAACTTGAAAACGCCCGATCGCGTCGCATTGCAGCTCAGTTCACGTAGTTGGGTCGAGCGCGCGAGCTGACGGCGATACCCTCCCCCTGGGGACCGGCCTCAGTGGGGAGAAGATCGTAAGTGGGAAACCGAAAGAATCGGACGATGATCGGGCCAGGGACCCGCACCAGGTGGAGCAAGGTGGCCAGCGCGATCCGCAGATCGAGCCGGAATCCATGGTTGTCCAGGTAGTAGATGTCGTACCGCAGCTTGGTCTGCACGTCATGAAGGCTCGTATCGGGTCCCTGGAGAATCTGGGCCAACCCGCTCAGTCCGGGTGGAACCCGCAAGCGGTCGCGATACGCGGGGATGCAACGCTCGAGCTGGGCAACGATCTCCGGCCGCTCGGGACGGGGACCGATCAGGCTCATTTCGCCACGCACCACGTTGAGCAGTTGCGGAAGCTCATCGAGATGGGTTGCCCGGAGAATCCGTCCGAGCGGCGTCACGCGAGGATCACCCGGGCCCGACCAGATCGGGCCGAAATGCCGCTCGCAGTCCTCGTACATCGTCCGGATCTTGTAGATCGTGATGATCCGCCCACTAGAACCCAATCGCTTCTGAGAGTAAAGCGGTGAGCCCTTGGAGCCCAGGCGGACGGCGACCAAGCAGAGCAGAATGACCGGCGACGCCAGCACGAGCAAGACGGCCGCTACCGCGAGGTCGACCATAGCCTTGACCCGGTCGTATGGCACTTCATATCTCGATCTACCCGTCACCATCCCCGAAACCACTTTCCTGCTGCGTGCAACCATAAGTCGGGCTCCACTTCGATGGGCATCACGATGGAACTTTGAACCGGCGCCGCAAGACATCCCGGAAAACCGCATTTCCGCCGATGAGCAGGATCGTTGATCAGGGCCCGGAATCGCTGCCGCGTGCACGACCACCAACCGCCGAGACCGTCATCCTGCTACCGGTCGGATCTCTCTTTACCCCCAGACACTCCAGAGGGTCATCACACATGCCCGGATCAACCGCGAGCTGAATGGTATCACATGCGGTACGATGCTTGAGTTCTCTTTATACAGAGACCAAGACGGAGATTCAAGAACCAAGATTCTGAGAAAGTTAGAAAGAACGAGAAAGTTGTCAAAACGCCCCGATTTAACGTGCTTAAATGAACTGCTTGCACAGGGAACAAAGAGTGTACGGCCAGACGCCGTGCGACAACGATCCGTTCGAACAAAACGCTTCGAGTTCGAATCGAACACCGGTTGATGATGATGATCGGGAACTCCCCCGATCTTGTGGAGCTGCTGAAGGATAGATGCCAACTAAAGCCACTCACGCAGATCTGCATGCACTCATTCAGAAAAAAACGAGCGCCAAGGCTGCTCGGCAAATCTCCCCGAAAGTCCACTCGATGCCGTCCACGGACCCACGCGCCGCGGCTCGAGGACGGACGAGTCCGTCCGGCCGATCGCGGGCCAAGACCTTGGTACCGCACACGTCCCGTCATTGCCTGAGGACGCAGGGGCCGAGACCCCGAGACCCGGCCTCGCTCAATGGGACTTGACTCGAGGTGAGGCGGACCCCTAAAACTGGATCACTCGGGTTGTTAAACTGGTCGGAGATCACTGTTCCATTCCGGGGAACGTCATGACAGGCACACGAAAGCGATATCCCGCGTCCTTTGAGAAGCTATCCGATGAGAAACTATCCGAGAACCGGCGAAACACCTTTTGAACGAAGGGGATTGTAGCGAGAACTACCACAGGAGGTTCAGCCATGGTCCGCCGGAAGCCTTGAAGTCAACCGCCGGGCACGGTCCGGGAAATCTCGATTTCTTGGATCGAACCGGTCGGCGGCGGCCTCCGCCGCATTTCCCGATGGGCCGTCTTGACCTGACGGGACCGGCCACGCCGGAGCCTGTCGCGATCGCCGCGCCGTGTTCTATGCTTCAGCCGGGAAGTGCCAGTGCCGAGGTGACCGGGGCCGGCCTCCCACTCCACCTCGTGGCGACTTGGGGCTTTTTTTTCAGTACCCACTTGCATGGCTGCTCGACATCGCACATAATACCGCTCAGGCCGCTTCAGGGCGAAATAGACCGTCCCTGGACAAGTGTCTTGTCGATCGGGTTGGGTCACCGGTGCGATCGTTTCGGACCAGGTCTGGACTGTCGCTGGAAGGGTTTTTTTCGGTGATCGCTCATCGTCAACCCATGGGGACGGAGTCCGCGCAGGATAACCGGCAGTAGAGGGTGGCCGGGGAAGGGACGCTTCATCTCGACCCGGGGACTCGTCCGGCGAGGTCTCGACCGACGATCATCTCGGTCGATTCAAGCAGAACCCGTAAAATGGAGGTGTCGTGAGTATCGCGACTGACGATCTCGACGAAGTGGAAGCCAAGCGGGAATTCGAGCTGCCTCCAGGCGAAGAGCGTCCGCCGGCCACGTTGCCCGTGACCATCCTCGAGCGGAAGCCGGGCTGGCGGGTCATCGACCTGGGCGAGCTCTGGCGCTATCGCGAGCTTCTCTATTTTCTCACTTTGCGGGACATCAAGGTCCGGTACAAGCAAACGATCCTGGGCGCGGCCTGGGCGATTCTCCAGCCCCTGGCGACGATGCTGGTGTTCAGCCTGTTCTTCGGCAAGGTCGCCGGCAACCCGTCCAGTAACGTGCCGTACTCGTTGTTTGTCCTGGCCGGGCTGGTTCCGTGGATGTTTTTTTCCAACGCGATCGCCCAGGCGGGCCAGAGCGTGGTGGGGAACCAGAACCTGGTGACCAAGATCTACTTCCCCCGTTTGATGATCCCCATGGGGGCGGTTGCCGCCGGCCTGGTTGACCTCGCGATCTCATTTGCCATGCTCGTCGTGATGATGCTTTGGTTCGGCATGACGCCCGGCTGGTCGTTCGCCCTGGTCCCGTTCTTCACGTTCGGCCTGGTGATCGCCGCGCTGGGTGTGGGAACGCTTCTGTCGGCCTTGACGGTGGCCTATCGCGACTTCCGCTACGCGGTCCCTTTCCTGGTTCAATTCTGGATGTTCGCCACGCCGTGCATTTACCTCCAGTCCGACTCCCAGATCAGCGCGCGGCTGAGCTGCCTGCTCCCCTTGAATCCGGCATACGGCCTGATCGCGAATTTGCGCCAGGCGATGCTGGGGGGCCCGATCGACGGGTATTCGCTGGCCGTCTCCACGACGGTGAGTGTCCTTTTGCTTCTGGTCGGTTGCCTCTATTTCCGCCGGGTCGAGAGCGACTTCGCCGATATCATCTGAGCGGGCAATTCCCTTCGGAACATCCGCCTGGCGGTTTCTCCAGAGTTGAAACGAGAACATGAATAGCGCGATCACGGTCGAGAACCTCAGCAAACGATATCAAATCGGCGTGAACCGGGCCAAACGCTATCGAACGCTGCGCGAGTCGATCAGCGACGGTTTCGTCTCGCTCGGGGACCGACTCAGACGTGCGCAGGGCACTTCGCGTTTGGCTCCTCGCGCGTCCGGGACCCATTGGGCGCTCAAGGGCGTTTCCTTCGAGGTTCAACCGGGAGAAGTCGTTGGGATCATCGGCCGGAATGGGGCCGGCAAGTCGACGCTGCTCAAGATCTTGAGTCGGATCACCGAGCCGACGTCGGGCCGCGCCCTGATCCATGGCCGGGTTGGCAGCCTGCTCGAGGTCGGAACCGGCTTTCATCCGGAACTGACCGGGCGGGAGAACATCTACTTGAACGGCAGCATCCTGGGGATGAGCCGGCGAGAGATTGCCCGGCGATTCGACGAGATCGTCGACTTTGCCGAGATCGAGCAGTTTCTCGACACTCCGGTGAAACGATATTCAAGCGGGATGTACGTCCGGCTGGCGTTTGCGGTAGCGGCGCACCTGGAGCCGGAGATCCTGATGATCGATGAAGTGCTTGCCGTCGGCGACGCGAAATTCCAGAAAAAATGTCTCGCGAAAATGGATGATGTGAAGCGGGGGGGCCGCACCGTCCTTGTTGTCAGCCATCAAATGCAGGTTATCCAGGCGATTTGTGACCGGTCGGTCCTGCTAGAACAAGGCAGGATCGAGAAGTTCGGCGACACAGCCGATGTTGTCGCGACCTATCTCGGTTCGTCCCGTGAACACGCTGATCTCAGGCATTTCCGGCAGGGCGGCACGGGCGATGCGCAGTTCTTGGAGCTTCGCGTCACGACCGACTCAAGCACCCGCCCGAGCGAAGTCATTCGCGGTGAGACTCTCCGTGTTGAGCTCTCTGTTCTGGTGAAGAAGAAGCTGCCGGACTCCAATGTTTCGATGGCGCTTCGCAACTCCACGGGTCTGGAGCTGTTCTCTCACTGCTGGGCGGACCAGTACACGGATCTGCCGTCGCTGCCCCCGGGGATGCACCAGGTCACCCTGGAGCTGCCAACCCGCTACCTGAGACCGGGCCCCTACTGGTTAACACTCTGCCTGTCGAGGAACGAGGCCGATGTCGTGGCCGATGTCACGGGGATCGAACTCCCCCCCGTGGTCCTCGAGTCGACCGCGAACTCGGTTCAAGAATGCCGGCGCTGGGGGGTGGTTTATGTTGAGTG
>JBAUOX010000680.1:0-4369 GCA_049579985.1 Isosphaeraceae bacterium
GGAGGATAAAATCCCCATTGGAATCAAGGAGCTGGGCATGGTGGTCGGTCCCGGAGGGTCGGTAAAGGAAGCAAAGGCGACCCGGCAGCCGCGTTCGCCGGCGAAGACCCTCTCTCGCAGAGTCTTCACCGATACGTCATCGAGTCTAACGCGTTTCAGTCGATCAGGAAATCTTCTCTGCTGAGTCCGAACGTCAACACCCGGGGCGACTGGTCGGCCGGACCTTCATGGACCATCACGACACCCACTTCGGGGTTGCGCTCGACATGGTCCCCGGCCGCATCGGGGCCGAGCAAGTAAAGCGCCGTCGAGAGGGCATCGGCGTCGGCCGCCTTGGGGGCCAGCACGGTCACGCTCGCCGGACCGCCTGCGGCGGGCTCTCCGGTCCTGGGGTCGAGGATATGGCCATAGGCTCGACCGTCCACGACGAACTGCTGGAACGCACTTCCCGAGGTGCCCAGACCGCGATTGCGCAGGCGAAGCACTCCCAGCGGAGTCTCGGGCCGCAGCGGGTTCCGCACCGCGATCTCCCAGCGGCCGCCGAACCGGCCGGGCGGTGAACCGAGGGCGAACAGGCTCGATTGCCCGCCATGGATCAAAGCCGAGGTGGGAAACCAGTGCTGGCGGATCACCTCCACGGCCCGATCGATCGCATAACCCTTGCCGATGCTTCCCAGGTTGAACCGGATTCCCGGGCGATCGAAGCCGACCGTCACGTTCTCGGGATCGAGCCTCAAGTGCTGCCAGCCGGTTCTGGCCCGGGCATCGGCAAGAGTCTCGGCGTCGGGAACCCGCTTCGGCCCGCGGACGAAGCCCCAAACCTGCGAGAGTGCGCCCGACGTCACATCGTAAGCGCCGCCCGTGAGCTTGCTCAGCTCGAGGGCGCGCTCGAGCAGGCCGAACAGCCCGCGTTCGACCGCAACGGGGCGCAGGTGAGCCGTCGCATTCAACCGGCTGATCTCGGACTCGTCGCTGTAGACGGTCAACTGCGCCTCGAGATCGTCGATCAAGTCGAGCGCGCGATTCGCCAGATCGACCGCGCCGGGAACCAGCGCACCCAACCGGATCTCGAAATACGAGCCCATGGCCGGCCGATGTGCCCGGATCAAATCGGTTCGCGATCCAGCAACCGGGTCAGACGCCGTACTCGGTGCCGACATCTCGGCGCCCTGCCGCCGCAGCCGCAGGAGATCGCGCCGATTGACGCCGGCTCGCGGGGGTTTCACACAGGGCCTCGATGAAAATGGCACGAGGGCAGGGCGGTGGCTGACTCGATCGCAACGACTCCGATTCGGGCGCGTTCGAGTCCGGAATCGCGGAGGAGACTACACCATGATTATACCCGGCCGCTCCCCGGCGCAAAGGGTCGAGCACCTGGCGCACCTCTTCCCCGGGTGCGGACTTGCGGGTCGTTCTGTGACCTAAGCTTGGTACGGAAACTCACGGTCAAACGTCGCAACGAGACGGGGTGAGACGGTCAAGCTCACACTTGCATGTGCGAGAGGAAAAGCCCGCTGGTTCGCTGGTGCCGCCTGATTCCCCAGCCGAGCGACCTGGTCTTCGCGCTCTTGCTGCTGTTCGTCTTGATCGGCAGACGGTATGCCCTCTTCGATGATCCGGGAACGCTCTGGCACCTCCGGCTCGGCCATGACATCATCGCCACGGGCGCCGTGCCGCGGTGCGATACGCTCACGTACACTCGCTCGCGGGTTCCCTGGGTCGATCAGTCGTGGGGCTACGATCTACTCCTGGCCCTGGTGGTCGATCACGCGGGATGGACGGCGGCCGCGGTCCTGACGGCACTCCTGCTGGCCACGGTCTACGCGGCTCTGGCAAGAGCCCTGATAACCGACGGCATCTGCCCCCTCGTGGCCGTCTTCGTGACCCTGCTCACGGTATCGATCGGCCAGATCCACTTTCTCATCCGTCCGCATATCCTCACCCTTGCGCTGGTGTACGCGACGCTCCGCCTCTGTCAAAAGCAGCACGAGCGAGGAGGCTGGCTCATCGCCTGGGTTCCGGCGCTGACGGCGATCCTGGCCAACGTGCACGGAGGATTCCTGGCACTGCCGGCCATCGTGGCGACGGCGGCCGCCGGCCATGCGATTTCCGGCCCGCTCGACCGGGCCCGCCGGCTTAACGTGGCCAGGTTCGGCCTGGTGTTCGTCGCCTCGTGCCTGGCGGCGCTCATCAATCCTTATGGCAGGGATCTGTATCGCCACGTCGGCAATCTGCTGGTATCGAGCGGCGTGACGAGCCTGATCCAGGAGTATCAACCGGCTCCCTTCGGCACGCCGGAAGCCTACGCGCTGGAGATGGTGCTGCTGGGCTTGGTGGGGTTGCCGGCGCTCGTGAGCCGGCGCACGGACCGCTATCAGCTCATGCACCTGCTCGTCTGGCTCCATCTCGCCTTGACCTCGATTCGCAATGCGCCCCTGTTTGCCCTGGCAGCCGCGCCCGCGCTCGCCGGCTTACTGGACGGCCTTCCGCTCCCGTTCCGGAACGCGTGGCCGCGGCAAGCAAGACGATCGATCTGGGCTCCCGCGCTCGCCATTGGCTTGCTCGCGTTGACGGCGACCGGCGTCACGATCGGCGGCTTCGGGGAAACGAGGTGGCCTCTCTCGGCGCTTGCCTGTCTCAACCAGCAGCCGCCGGCGGCGCGCCTCTTCCACGAGCAAGACTGGGGCGGCCTGATCGAAGCGGAATGTCAACCCGCGCGGCTGTCCTACCTCGACGACCGGTTCGAGCTCTTCGGCAAGGACGCGATCCTTGAATACGTGCAGACGCTCTCCGGCGGGCCGGCCTGGGACACCGTCCGCGACCGCGATCGCATCGACATGGTCTGGGTCAGGCCCGACCGCGGTCTGGCGAAACGGATGTTCGAAGAGCCGGGATGGACTGTCCTCTACCGCGATTCCGTCGCGGTACTTTTCAGGCGGAAGCCAGGAGACTCCCCCGGACCGCGGGTTACTTCTTTGTCTCGGCCTTGAGCTTCTCCCGCACTTCGCGCGTCAGCTCGTCGGGCAGGCGGGCCGTCCACAGGTTGGGCTGGCCTTCGCGGAAGTCCATGGTGTTGTTTACGTAGGGTGAGTGTAACCCACCAATACTATCATTATATCATTAAGGATCTGGTGGGTTGCACCCACCTTACGTCGTTTCCGCCCACCCCGCCCGGTTCGACCCCAGCACTCCGTCGATTCCGGCGGCGAAGCGGTGCCACGATTGCTTGCGACTGGCGAGCTCCGCGCGGCCGGCGTCGGTCAGCTCGTAATACCTGCGGCGGCGGCCATCGGCCTCACGCCAGAGCGATTTCAAGAACTTGTGCCGCTCCAGCCGGTGCAGCGCCGGGTAGAGCGAGCCCTCCTTCATCTCGAAGGTCCCCCCCGACCGCCCGGCCACCGTCTGTGCGATCTCGTACCCGTAACTCGGCCCTTGGGCGATCACCTCCAGGACCAGCATCTCGAGGGCACTGCCCGGTAGTAACGAGTCCATACCACGGCCTCCTATGTATCGTAACTCTATGTATAGAGATGCGAGGTATAGTTGTCAAGGCAGTCGACCGGGATTCTGATGCAGGCCGAAGCAACTCGAATTCACGGCTGCCGGCGAACCGGATAAGATCAACGAGAGACAACGCTTGGTTCGTCGTGTCGAGTTGTGCAATCGGGGCTGACTGCTGATTCCGGATGCGGCCGAGAGGATCATCATGAGTATCTCGACTTCCCTGCCTCCGCAGTCTCAAATCGTGTATCCCGAGGACGATGGGGAACCGATGGCGGAGAACACAGTCCAGTTTCGCTGGATCGTCACCATCAAGGAAGGGCTGGAAAAGGTGTTTCGCGACCGGCCCGACGTGTTCGTCGCCGGCGACCTGCTCTGGTATCCTGTCGAGGGGCAACCTGAGACCAGGCAGGCGCCAGACGCCATGGTCGTCTTCGGACGTCCCAAGGGCGACCGAGGGTCCTACATGCAATGGGTGGAGGGAGGAATCGCACCCCAGGTCGTGTTCGAGATCCTCTCACCCGGGAACCGATATCGCTATAAGCAGATGGTCAAGAAGTTCGACTTCTACCAGCGTTATGGGGTCGAGGAATACTATGTTTATGACCCCGAGTCCTTTGAGCTGGACGGGTGGAAACGCTCCGGAGAGAAACTCGAGGAGATCCTCGAGATGAACGGGTGGGTCAGTCCCCGTCTCGGAGTGCGATTCGATCGCTCGCAAGGGGAGCTCATTCTCATCGACCCGGCAGGACAGCGATTCCTCACCTATGGAGAACTCGCCCTGGAACGAGACGCCATCGCCCTGGAACGAGACGCCGTCGCCCTGGAACGAGACGCCGTCGCCCTGGAACGAGACGCCGTCGCGCGC
>JBAUOX010000681.1:0-2503 GCA_049579985.1 Isosphaeraceae bacterium
GGCAAGTCCAACGGCATTATGGGCTGCAGGACACCGGATTTCCCCCGTGCTCCCCAAAGGCCGGGGGCAACAATACCGGGTACGGAGCGACGTCCGGGCCAGACTGACACGCGGGCTCGAGGCTCCAATGATCATCGGCCTCCTACCCGACACCCGCCTCCAACCATAGACTACCAAGGCCCAGCTCCATTTTCATCATTCCGGGTGCCTCAAGGCGGCATAAGCGACTGACACCGGATTACGCCTGCGTCGGCGGGTCGCCGCCCCCTGGAGCTTCTCCGAGCTCGCGGGCCAACTGATCGGCGATCGACCGGAACGACTCCTCTCGGGATCCCCCCAGCTCCGCCAGCCGGTGATGACATTCCATGACATGCCGGCCCAGTTCAGCGGTGGGCAGGATCGGACCAGACAACTCCACGACGTCGCTGATCGGCTCGGGACAGACTTCCGTCACGTCCAGCAAGTGGTTCAGACGGGTCGGTCCAAGGAGCTTCTGACTCTTGTCGCGCGACACCGCCACCCGGAAACGGTGAGGCAACATCCGGTTATACTTCCGGTGCAAGCCCACCAAGCAGCCCAGGAACGTGCTGTCGAGGTAGTCGCAATACGATAGGTCGACGACCACCGTGCTCGGCCCGGACGGACCGTCGAGCGATTGAACCGCGAATTCCTGCAGGGCGGGACTCTCCGAGAGCGTGCCCCGACCCTCCACTTGGACGAGAAAGCCCGAGGCGGTCCGTCCGACTCGGAGCATCGATCCGTGCGCGTCGGCTCTCATGGCTTCACCTCCGTCGGGATGGACGAACGAAACCCGACCCTTCACTGCCTCTGGCGGCGCGTCGTCTTCGGACGTACCGGCCCGAAGTTTGAGGACACACTCACGCGCCAACTTCGTTCCCAGATGGATATTTCGATATCAAGGCTGCGATCGCGGCTCGAGGCGATGCCGATCCGATGGTCGTGAGCCACATCACCTTAAGCCATCTCGCTCCCCAGCTCAAGTCATTCTTCAGCGATTCCCGCTGAACCTATCTTGTGAGAGGAAGACAATCTGCAACATGTTATTTGGCAATTGCTTATGGCAACAAACAAGGTCGTCCCACTGTACACTATCTATGCTACTCGTGCTGTAAGCCTAATAGAATTGAGGGGTTACATCGGGTGTCAGGAAATCCGGTGTCGGAAATCCGGTGTCAGTTCATCATTCTTGCCCGAAAAGATGAACCGACACTGGATTACGCGCGGCGGCCAGTTCGACGGCCTTGCGACCGAGGCTGTCGAGGAAGTATGTAGTAGGATCGGAAGCGGTCGCCGACCCCGGTGGCTCGCCACCAGTTGGCCACCGTCCGGCGACCGGAAGCCAGGAGGATGCCGACGACGGCGGCGGGCAGTCTCCATGCGAGTCGGCGATGCAACGGCGCAGCCAAGATAGCGACCCAGGGAGCCCACTCGGTGGTCAACTTGACGGCGAACACCCTCGTCCCTCCCCGGTGTGATTGCGGCGTTGTAGCAACCGCAATCGTGCCGGGAGGGCGAGGGCTATCTCAAGCCCGAGTCTCTCTGACAACTGTCAGTTTTCGGAAAGTGCAGTCCCGTTGTTGGGCTGTTGAAAACTTTTCGCGACCGATCTTCAGGATTTACTGCTAACGTGCTATACTTACCGCTTGGCTGCCGCCAAAGCATTTTTCCAAAGAGGCGCCCGAGATCGCGAGAGGGAGGAACGGTATCATGGCCCATTTTCTGTTTCAGTGGACGTATAAGGATTCCGCAATCCAAGCCATGCTCGACAAGCCTCAGGATCGCCCCGGGGAACTGCGCAAAGCCGTCGAGGCATTCGGCGGCAAGGTCCACCAATTCTTCTTTGTCTTCGGCACGTACGATGGCGTTGCCGTCCTCGAATTCCCCGACATCGAGAGCTGCGCTGCCTGTAACCTCACCCTTGCCGGAGCGGGTGCCAACAGGACTCAGTCGACCACTCTTCTGCTCTCGCCTGCGGAGAGTCTTGGCGCGATGCAGAAGGCGAGCCAAACGCGAACCGGCTATCGGCCCCCCGCCGGCTACTCGTTTCCGTCCGTTGGGTAGTGGAGCGATCGAGAGCCCAAACGCGAACCGGCTATCAGCCTCCCGTCGGCTACGGACCGGGCCGAGCCGTTGGGTGTCGTGTCGGAGTAACTGCTCGATGGCCCCCTGGGTCAGGGCCTGAGCGGCCTCGAGCGGGCGGGATTCGATACTTCCTGAATTTTCAGCACGGGGAGAGAGCGACCTGATGAATCACCGTCGTCAGGACCGCCCCTGGAGGGTGACCATGGACTCCCTGTCCACCGAGCCGGGTCGCGCGCGCGCCGGACCCCGTGGAGAGACCATCGGGAGGGCCGGTCGAACGTCGCCGGCGTCACTCTTCTTGCGGGCCCCGCGACGACCGAGTGCCGCTGATTCCCGGGGCGTAATCCGGTGTCAGTTCATCATTCTTGCCCGAAAAGATGAGCTGACACCGGATTACGCC
>JBAUOX010000682.1:0-4956 GCA_049579985.1 Isosphaeraceae bacterium
CCATCTCCCGTGTCCTGATCGCAACCGCAAGCGCCGCGATGCTGAAGGTTCTTGAGGACCTGCAGCCCGCTCTGAATGGTCGCGTGGCTCTTGCGGCCGGCCATATCGGCCACGAACCCAACCCCGCACGAGTCCCGCTCGAAGGCCGGGTCGTAGAGTCCCTGAGTCGAATAGCTGGGATGCGCAACACGAGCTGGTTCATTGAAGTGCGGCATGAAGCTTATAGCCTGACGGCCCCAGTGACTGTTCAGTCATCCATGCATCTGGCGGTGATTGAGCAAAGCCGCGGAGAGCACGAGCCTGAGATTAATCTGTGAACGGAACAAAGGCAGTAATGCAGCTTTCATGCCCGATCGACTCACGGGTCCCGTGGAACTCTCCTAACTAGAGATGCGCTTGAGGTTTACTGCTGAATTGAGTAGGACGGACCCCAACTGCTCCCGGATCCACTGCCAGCTTCGGGTGCAGTCAATGCCTTGATTCTATACGGCCGATACCACCGCCCCGGATCAGGGTTTTGGGCTGGTCGCAGAAGGCTCCCGGAGGGATGCTGGCCCCTTTGGGAGGGCGTTGCCCTGGGCTGGCATGGTTCGGTCCCTTCGGGGCGAGTTTCAAGAAGCGCAACACCAAAACTTACGAAGGGGTGATACAGGGGGGGTTCTGGAAGCTCCCCTTGCACGGTGCCAGCCAGTACAAGTGGAACGCTCGGTAAGCATCGAGCGAGGTTTCCACGCCAAAACCCGCGTCCCCGGCCAGGAACTTCGTTAGCACGGTGAACCGTGGACCGGCGGGTGGTCAGGCGCCGTGGTGCCTTCGAGGACTTCGTAAGGAGAAGGCGTTGGCCAGCGCGGGAGCAGCGGGACAAGCATGATCCCGGCCACGGCGACGAGCTTGAGCACCTCCGACCCGGTATTGAAGACACGGTGAAGGACCCCGGGGCGGTTCAAGACGGCACAGCCGGGTCCGATCGGGTGGCGCCGGCCGCCCGATTCCAACTCGCCGGCGCCGCTGACCACGTAATACACCTCTTCACAGCGGTGGCGGTGCAGCGGAGTGTGGTGACCGGGGTCAATCTCGACGACGCCGAGGCAGAGGGTCATCACGTCGAAGCCAGTCTCGGGATAGATCAGCTTCAAGTCTCGGACCGCGCCGCCCTCTTGCTGCATCGCCGAGCCGTCGAGGTACTGGGTGGGGTCGATGACGACGCGTTCTCCTCCGAGAGCCTGTTCGTCTGCACTCATCTTGTCCTCCTACCCGGGTCGAAGTTTTCGCGTCAGAACGAGATCGGGCCCTTTCGATCGATCGTCGCCATGATCGCCGATCCCGAGCGAGCCTGAATGACGTGAAGGACGTCTTGCGCGAGGGTCGCGCGACACGTGTCCGATCCAGTCGCTCAACGCCGTCTCACGGTCAGCTCGAATCCGTTGCCGACGGGCGCGCCGCAACTGGCGAAGTCAGGCAGGCTGCGAAGGCGGGCAACAAACGGGGCCAGCTCCTCGGCGTGCGTGGTCGTATTGTCGGTCACCAGTACGCACCCAGGCGCCAGCTTGCTCCAGACCGCGTCCAGGTATTCGTCACTCTGCGCCTTCGTCGCGTCGATGAATACGAAGTCGAAGATCGCCTGGGGTTTCAGGCTGGTCAGGACCGTCCGCGCATCTCCCTCGTGAAGGGTGACGGTCTCTGCAAGGCCAGCCTCCCTGAGGCTTTCGCCCGCAGCCCGGACCTTTTTCGGATCAGCGTCGATCGAATGGACGCGGCCCCCGTGCTCACTTGCCGCGGCCGCGAGGTGCAGGGTCGAAAAACCGTAGCTGGTGCCGATCTCGCAGATCGAGACGCACCGACCGATCCGAACCAGTTGAGCCAGAACCATGGCCTCGTCCCGAGGGATTTGCCAGTGGTCGTCAACCTGATCTCGCAGCCGATCAACCCGGTCGATCACCACTCTGACGCGATCAGAAAACATTGGAGGCCCTCCCGTGTGACACAGAACCCTCGCGATCGACATCCTGATCGTATCACGAAAGATCCCTGGTCATCGCCGACAGCTTGATGAATTCCGGTACAGAACCGGCCGCGGGGCATGGCGGCATATCGGCTCGCACACCGCGCCCTTGCGAATGCCGGCCTCTGAGATAACCCGGGGGTTCACGTACCGGCCATTTCGCCCGATCCGGTTTGAAGGTCAGATCCCCAGGAGAACTTGCAGGCAGTAAGCAACCTTTTCCATGGTCTCAGGCGAGACCACTCCACGCCGGCGAGTCATCCGTTCGAGCGAGATCGACCGCACGGCCTCGCACATGGCGAAACTTCGAGCTTTCAATCCACCTTCACCGGCCTCGATCGCGACCTGTGACCGGATGTTCTTGTCCTTTGACGTTATCGGCACCACGATCACCAGGCCGCTAGGGCCCTGGTTGAACTGGTCTACGGAGACGATCACGGCTGGTCGCCCCCCACCCTGTTCGTGGCCCCGCACTGGATCCAAATTGACATTCCACACTTCACCACGAACCGGCTTCTCGTCGGCCATCTGAAGCTATTCCTCTAAGCCGTCGGCGAGCGTGGCGTCCCATGCTCTCCGTTCCTGCTGTTCTTCCTCCCAGGCAGCTCGATTCTGACGCAACGCGGCGAAGTCTCCATTGAGGCCAGCTAGAAAGCTCGCCCGCCGGTATGCCTCGATCGCCTTGTCCAGAACCTCCGTCATCGACTCGTCAGTCTCCTCGGCCAGGGAACGGAGTGCTGCATGGGCGGAACGTGTGATCCGCACCGTCAGAGTTTCGCTCATTGTTCATCTCTCGCTCCGCACCGAACGCATTGATGTGCGCACCAAGCGGAGTGGTCCTTTCGTGGGTCCTGGTTTTTCTGGGTTCTTTGACATAGCGACCGAGCCGGAATGGTCCCAATCTCGGCCGATCTGTCTACAGCATAGTATACGACATTGCAGACAAAAACAACCACAAAATCTCAGGCATGAGCGTCTCGCGGCGCGCAACCTGAGCGGCCCCAGTTATTTCAGGGCCTGGACAGTGAACGCAAACACGGTGGCACTTCGAGCGTGTCTGAGCCGCCAGGACGCGCCTCGTGGGCGAAGGATCGGGAAAGCTTGTGGCCTGCGAGAAGGGGCTCGGGTTAGAATGTTATGAAAGGGGAGGCTCACGGTGTCGACGATCACGATCGAGTTGCCGGACGAGGTTGTAACGTCCGCAATCTCGCCTGAGGAGTTTGCACGCGAGCTGCGGCTGGCGGCGGCGATCCACCACCGCCGTCAGGTACATGAAGCTATGCATCATCGGAACATACGTGATGTCCGAACTCCAGACCTCGTTGACGTGGGTCGGCACCCGATCGCGGAGCAAGTAGGGGTAGACCCGTGCGTCTGGCGCCGCCACAGTGGTCCGCGGCTTGGGGAAGATCGCGTCCAGGCTCATCAATGCCATGATGTGGCTGTCATGAGGCTCCTCGGAATGGAACAGTAATCTCTGATCAGTTTAACATCCCGAGTGGTCCAGTTTTAGGGGTCCACCTCAGTCTCGCACCAAGGTGGTAACCATGCCGGAGCATCAAGCCGTCGGGGTCGGTGACTTGGCCCCGGATTTCACCCTGCCGTCATCGACCGGCGAGATGGTGAGCCTGTCGAATTTTCGAGGTAAGTCGGAGGTCGTCCTCTTCTTCTATCCCAAGGACAATACTCCCGGCTGCACTGCGCAGGCGTGCGCGTTCCGGGACAGTCATGAAGCGTTCAAGGAAGCCGGTGCCGAGGTGATCGGTATCAGTTCCGACTCGGAGGGGTCGCACCGGCTCTTCGCGAAGCTCTGGAGTCTGCCGTTCTTGCTCTTGTCCGACAGCAAGGGCGAGGTCCGCGCTCGCTACGGGGTTTCCCGGACTCTGGGACTGTTCCCCGGGCGCGTCACGTACCTCATCGACCGGGCCGGGTTGGTCCGGCACGTCTTCTCGTCGCAGTTGCAAACTGGCAGGCACGTGAAGGAAATGCTGGCAAGACTCAGGGAGGTACCTGGCGAGTGAATCCATCGAGCGCTCGGAACTTGCCTCAGTCCCGGGTCCGCGCGGGATGCTCGGCAGGCTGCCGGAGCTGCCGCGGTCGATCCGCCGCGGGTCTGTAGGCTTTCACGGACCCGCCCCGCTGCGCGGCCATCTCGAGCGTCCACTCTCGGACGACCTTGAATTCCTCGTCCTCGCCTCCCGCCGGGCCCGCGTTCTGGTGCAGGATGACCAGCACCGGCTTGGGCCACCGCTTGCGCACGCGGGCGACAATCGCGGTGTGATGCGGATAATGAGAAGTCAGCGTCAGGAGGGCACCGTCTCCGCGCACATGTTGCTTGACGAAGATCGCATCCTCGAACTGGAGGATGTCGCCGGGCTGGAGATCGCGGAGAAGTTTTACCTCGTCACCCCAGATCCCCTGGACAGGGTCGGGCCGCCGCGCGTCGCAGTGGCGAAGCGCTTCCACAGCCAGCGCCGTGCACTCGCCGTCGCCCACCTTTTGTCCCAGTTTTGAACGAACGTAGGCGACGATCTCATCCCCGAGCGTCGTGTCCGGTCCCAGCCCCGAAAGCGCCACCAAGACCAAGAGCATCGGGAACATTTCGATCCTCGACCGACGAATCCCGGGCGGAATTGCTTCCAGAGGCAAGGCCGGCCTCGCCACCATCTATCCTGTTCCGCGGGCGCTCGAGAGTCAATCGTGAAGTGGTGCGTCCGCCGAGCCCGGCGAAACAGCGCCCTTGGTGAGATGCCATGGCTTTCCGATCTGCCGGCACGCCGAGGGGCGACAACCGTGCTCGCCAATTGGGCTTGGTGGCTGAAGAATTCTCAGTGCCCCGCGAACGCGGGTTGCCCCGCATCCCGCAACCGCCGTCCCGTTTCCAACGTGTCGCACACCAGTCCGGCCACCAGCCAGCGTAACGGCACATGCTGCTCGCGCGCTTCTTTCCGAAG
>JBAUOX010000683.1:0-2689 GCA_049579985.1 Isosphaeraceae bacterium
AAGAGCTCGAGCACGTCGGGATGGGCCTTTTCGACCTCATCGAGCAAGACGACGCTGTAGGGCCTGCGGCGCACGGCCTCGGTCAAGACGCCGCCCTCGCCATAACCGACATACCCTGGAGGTGAGCCCTTCAGCCCCGAGACTGTATGCGATTCTTGATACTCGGACATGTTGATCGTGATGAGATTTCGCTCGCCGCCGTAAAGAGTATCGGCAAGCGCCAGCGCCGTCTCGGTCTTGCCCACCCCGCTGGAGCCGACGAACAGGAAGACGCCGATGGGCCGCCGGGGGTCCGTGAGGCTTGCACGCGCGGTGCGGACCCGCTGGCCGATCGCCTCCAGGGCATGAGACTGGCCGATGACGCGTTCCTCGAGCTTGGACGGCAGGTTGAGGACAGTCTGAATCTCGTTGGCCATCATCTTGCCGACCGGAATGCCGGTCCAACCGGCGACGACCTCGGCAATCGTCTGGGAATCGACCGAGACTTGCATCAGCGGCGACTCTCCCTGCAGCTTGCGCAGCGCTGCGACCTTGGTTGCCAGCTCCGCCTGGCTCGCCGCAAGTTCCGCCGAGGGTTGAAAGGGCTGGCCATCGCCCGCATGCTTTCCTCGCTCCTCGGTGTAGCGCGTCTCGATCCCGCGCGCCAGTTCGCGGATCTCCGCGACGCGTTTCTTCTCGTCCTCCCAGCGAGTCTCCAGGCCGGCAAGCCGGGTCTGGGACTGCTCGAGCTCGTGGTTCAGCTCATCGATTCGTTCCTGATTGCGCGCGCCGGTGGCTCGTTCGCGCTCGAGGATCTCGATCTCCACCTTGAGGTGGTCGATGTTGCGCCGGTTGTCTTCGACCGCGGGCGGTATGGCGTTCTGGCCGATCGCCACGCGGGCGCAGGCGGTATCGATCAGGCTGACGGACTTGTCGGGCAACTGCCTGGCGGGGATGTAGCGATGAGACAGTTTGACGGCACTCTGAACGGCCTCCTCGAGGATTCGCACGCCATGGTGCTTTTCCAGGATGCCCGTGAGCCCACGCATCATGCGAACGGCGACCTCCTCTGACGGCTCTTCCACCTTCACGACCTGGAACCGTCGGGCGAGGGCGGCATCCTTCTCGAAGTACTTCTTGTATTCGGCCCAGGTGGTAGCTGCAATGGTGCGGAGCTCGCCGCGGGCAAGCGCCGGTTTGAGCAGGTTGGCGGCGTCTCCCTGGCCGGCCGAGCCGCCGGCCCCGATCATGGTGTGCGCCTCGTCGATGAAGAGGATGATCGGGACCGGAGATCCCTTCACTTCGGCGATCACCTGCTTGAGCCGGTTCTCGAACTCTCCCTTGACCCCGGCCCCAGCCTGGAGCAAGCCGAGGTCAAGGGTACGCAGGACGACTTTCTCGAGCGCCGGGGGAACGTCTCCCTCGGCGATCCGCCGCGCCAGACCCTCGACGACCGCGGTCTTGCCGACGCCCGCCTCGCCCGTAAGGATCGGGTTGTTCTGGCGGCGGCGGATCAGGATGTCGACCATCTGGCGGACCTCGGCCTCTCGGCCGATGACCGGGTCGACCTGGCCTTTCTTCGCTCGCTCGGTCAGGTTGATGGTGAACTGGTCCAAGGCCGGCGTCTGAGTCACCGCGGCCGGCTGCTGACCAGGGCCGGCGGACGAGCCCACCTCGGCCGCCGCGGGACCCGTGTCTTCGGGTGAGCCGGCGACCAGCTTCATCAGGTTGGGCTGGAGGAGGTCCCCCTTGATTTTGGCCAGCTCGGCCGATGCATTGCGGGCAAGCCTTCCCAGTTCCTCGTCGTCGAGTAGTGCCAGCAGCAAGATCCCCGAGCGGATCTGTCTGGCCTGGTACTGGATCGAGGCCGTGACCCAGGCCGCTCGAACGAGCGGATCAAGCTTGAGGGATAGAGTGGGCGTCCGCTGGTTGCCGGTCCGAAACCCATCGATCACCTTGGTCAGATCCCGCAGCAGGCGCGAAGTGTCCACATCGAACTGTCGGAAAATCCGGGTCAGATCGCCGTCGGGCAGCTCGACCAGCTTGACGAGCCAGTGCTCGATTTCGACGCTGGGATTGGTCCGCAACAGACAGAGCCCGATGGCTGATTCCAAGGCATTCTTGCAGGTCTGGTTCAAGGTCTTGAACAGGGCAGCGGAATCAACGCCCATCGTGAGTGCTCCTCGAGTAGGCGCCTGGAATCGCGGACATGATAACGTAACGTCTGAGCAGCATAGTAAACCGCGCGGACGCTTGATGCAATCAGCATCGGCGAAAAGGTGTCCAGACTCGCAGCGGTTGGGCCTGGATGGGCCTGGAGGCGCTGCACCCCAGGCCGCGGACCACGATGGCGGCCCCCGGACGCGCGGGCCTACCCCTACCGGCTTCGCGATCGGGAGCTGACCCACGTGGACGAGGTCTGGAATTCGGACATCACGTATGTGCCGATGAGGCACGGCTTCATGTACCTGGCGGCGGTGATCGATTGGTTCAGCCGGTACGTGCTCTCGTGGCGGCTGTCGAACACCCTAGACGGGGGGTTCTGTCTTGGAGGCGCTGGACGAGGCGTTGTCGCGGGGCACGCCGGAGATCTTCAACACCGACCAAGGATCGCAGTTCACGTCGCCGGAGTACACCGGCCGCCTGGAGGAGGCCGGGGTCGCGGTGAGCCGGGACGGTCGGGGGCGGGCGCTAGACAACGTGTTCGTGG
>JBAUOX010000684.1:0-4237 GCA_049579985.1 Isosphaeraceae bacterium
GTGAGGTCGCAAAGCTCGCCGACGCGGAGCCCGGTGTCGAGCAGGGTCCAGACAACGAGCCGTTCGGTGAGCGTCTCGCAGGCGTTGGACAGACGATCAGACTCTTCGGCGGTGAGCGGTTCTCTCAAGTACTGATACGGCATCTCTCACCCTCGAAATCGTGCGTCCTTGGGGTTGGAACACGCAGCCACTGCGCTTTCCAACTGCCAGGCTACCCGCACCGTTTGGGCGCGAAAGGGGCTCTCGCCCGAGAAAACAAGGGGGATCGCCTCTCCGATCCGTTTCAGGGGTTGGGAGCCTGAGCGCGTGATCCGTAGCGGAAGGCGAACTCTGTGGGCTCCTTGAGTGTCGGAAATCAACGATTCGCGCCGGTTCTCAAACGATCGATCCGGGAGGAGCCGCCATGGATAAGGCAGTTGCCCGAAACGGGCGCGCGGCAATATAATAATTGAACAAGCATTGAACGAGCGTCGAGGGAGGTTATCGCTGTGTCTGGTGACTTGCTCGGTGATCTGTTGCGGGAGTTCTACTCGCGGTACGGGATATCTGGAGAAGGTCCCGAGGCCGATCTCAATGTGTCGGAGCTCATTGCCGGGCTTTCAGACAGCACGCCGAACCTGCTGGAGTCTGATATCGATCTCCTCAGGCGTATGATCGCCGACGACAAATTATCGCACGTTATTCGGGAATGCGATGGTTTGCTCGAAGAGATTGCAAACAATGCTGGCGACACGACGTTGCTGGAAGAGATTAATAAGCGTTTCGATGATATGGCGCTAGACCCGAATGCGGTGTTCCATGGAATCCTGTGGTATACCCAAGCAGTCCAAGCCGACCCACGTCAGTGCGAGGAGGCGGCACACCGTTCGCCGCTCCGAACAGCGGTCGATTCGGGAGCGTCACCGATTTGGGCGCTTGGGGAGCAAGTGACTGGGGCAACCATTCTTCGCCTTTACGTGGCCCTTGTCTATCTCCGCGGAGATTGGATCCGCCAGGGCATAGGCCGCGCCACTCTGGACTCGGCACCTTCATTATTGCGCTATGCCCGATTGCTTTCTAATGAGGTCATCCGGCATCTACGAAACTCGCTTGCCCACGGTCACATTACTCCGACATGCGCGGGTCTGCATATCAAGGACCGAGATTTCGAGGCCATTTTGACTCCCGGCATGCTAAACAAGATTTGTACCTGGATTTTCCTCTTACACTACTCAATCTTCATGGTCTACGCTCGTCGGGAAGGGATCATGCCCCCGAGGATGGGGGCTGATAGCTAGCGAGCCGATTCGGTCGTTCTGGCTATGGGGCGCGCTTTTCCTGGCAGAAAGCGCAGTCGGGTGACGAGGGGCGAAACGTCTCAACAAGAGGGTCCGGACCGGGCTCGTTCAGCCCCGCTCGGATGGTGGGAGATCCAGCAAGGCCCGCAGCATCGCCCGTTCTTCTCGCATGCTTAACCGCTTCGGCGGCGGGTCCGGCTCCGCCAAGCGTCGCCGGTGGCGGACGCGCCGGGCCTCGGCGTCCTCGCCTTTGGCTTCCTCCGCGTCGGCGAGCGGCAGGAAATCGGCCGGCTCGTCGAGGTCGGCGATCATGCGGGCCAGCACCCGAAGCACACGGGGGCAGTCGAAGGAGACGTATTCCGTCTCCGAATCGGTCTCGGGCCGAAGATTGACCACGACAATCTCTCCGCGGTTCAGCCGTTCCAGCCACTCTCGGCACCGACGGAGGGCATCTGCTCGGCTGGTGTCGCGGCGGGCAATGGATCAGCATGGGCAACGATGGCCCTCGCACGGGCCACGTCCTCTCCGAAGTGAGCAAGTGCCGTCGTCGCGGCATCGCTACGTCCTCGTGATCGTGATCGGCCAGTTCAGGAGGCGAGATGGCCGGAGCTATTCCGCTTGGCGAATGGATTCAGGCTCGTTGTTGTAGTGGATCGTTTCGGTCTCGTCGTCGTAATACACGTTCCGGGCTGCCGGGAATGCGACGTTCCAGAGATCAAGGATTTCCTCGATTTCGAGCCCTCGACCGAGATAGTCCGTGACCTTTTTCCGGACGGCGGCAACGCCGTCTTTCGGGTCGAGCTCTGACTCAGGCTCTGCCGGGAAGAGCTCGTTGTGGAAATCGAGCAGGTCGTCGGGGCTCATACCTTGGACCGCTCGCGTAAGCGTTTCGATGGCGTCTCGCCTCTCAAGGGCCGGCATGTCTGGCCTCCCTTTCATACCCTGTCGCGTAATGACTCCCTTGTCGTCATGCTAACCGATGGCCCGTCCCGCGATCACCCCCGGCCGCCAAGGATTCCGCCATCCTTTTCAGGTTACTAGTCGTGCTGACTCTTGACGAGGTCGATCTGGTCCTCTCCGAAATGGATGGCGCGCCCCTCCTTGTCTGCTCGCTCTTGTACGGATCGGGTCCGCGGTTAAGAATGAAATAGCACTGATTCGGTATGGGCGGGCAGTCACGGCCCGATCGGTCGCCTGGAGGAAAGCCAATGGCAGGATCATGGACCGTGGACAGATTCCCGCAATTCGAGGCGGCGATTCGCCGCCTCACGGAGCAGCACCGCGAGTTGGTAGACGAACCGCTTCACCTAGCCGTCTCCTACCTCCCCGCCATGCGGGACCAACAGCACATTTTCCTTTTTGAAGTCATCGGCGATCCCGGGGAAAGTATCAATCCCGAGCGAGACCTGTTCGAAGCCATCTTCGAGACCAGCCCCGGATTCCCGATGGGGCCAAACGAGCAACTCCACCTCATTTTGACCAACCCTCGGGAACTGGAAATTGCCCTGCGGGAAGGTTGGTCCCTGGCAAGCGAAGTGGTCAACGCCTTCCGCGCCGGAGACTACGAGGTTCTGTACAAGGACGAGATCGGGAAGCGGGTTCTGGACAAGCTTGAAGCAGAAGCCCGTCGTCATGAGGACGCCCGTGGATGAGCCGACGGCCTGGCTTTACCAGGCAATGGCGGACCGGCAGGCCGCTGAGCGTTTCGTGGCGGACGAAGTAGGGACGGGCCGCTGCCACGCCATTGCCAAGTGGCAGCAGACTGTGGAGAAGGCCGTCAAGGCACTGGTCTCCGCGCTGCATGATGCTGGGATATTGGGTGCCGGCGTTCTCCCCAGGCACGCTGTCGAACGATACATACGTGCGCTCATCAGCTTGCCTCGTGCCGCAGGCAACCGAACGATTCAACAGAACTTACACGGCCTCCTCGATCAGAACACTCGGGCGGGAATCAGGGCTCTTGACGCCTTGGCCCCGCAGCGACCTCCCCGGCGCAATACGGAGTATCCTTTTCAGGCCGCCCAGGGCCAATGGACCTACCCGGCGGCTGAAGGCGTGTTTTCACAGGATGAAGTCCAACAGTTTCGTGCGTTAGCTCATCGCGTCCTGGACGGAGCCGGGCGCATCGTTTCCGCCATTCGCCGCCGGCCGAGCTAAATGGCGGTCGAGATCGCTCTGCCGGCACCGGCTAGCTGGCCATCGTGCCTCTGCCCACGTCGATCCTCTGGGTCGAGCTATCCAGCCTGGAGGATGATTGCGCGGACCGCTCAATGAACTCCCCTGGTGATCAGGTCCACAACGACCTTCGGGTCCTCTGGTGCGAGCGGAAGGTGTCCCTGGCCTTCCTTGACGATGACCGTGATCTGCCCGCCGAGTTCCTTGTATCGCTGCTCAACGACACGCGTCTGGTCATCGAGCCACGGGTCGAGGCTGCCGCAATTTGCGAAAGGCGCTGTAGAGCCGGGCCGACGAGCCGTCGGGCAGCTTCAGGCCCGGAACATCGCACAGGTCATCCGGGGCGTACTCGGAGACATCGGGCCACATGTCGACGGTGAACCGGCCACCCTCCGGACGATCCAACCCCTGCCCCCAATCTGTGAAGCCAAAGGTCATTCCGTCGCAGGGCGTGTTGAACCATCCCAAAGACCAGACCGAACTGATCCTTGCTCTTGCTGACCTCGAATGAGGGGTCGTCCAGCAGGTTCCCGTTTCCCCTGCCGCAGACGCCTGGGATCAAAACGACGGCCGCGGTCAGGAGGAGCAGCATTTTGGAATCACGCATCGACCTACCTCCAGGATCGGGATGATGGTATGACCGCGCGAGGGCTTCATCAGGGCGGTTTGACTGGGTTCTCACGTGCGCCGGGAGCTTCGACGATCGGCCAGCTCGCCCGCAGATCGTCCTTGTAGGGGCCGATCTTATCGACGCTGTCCGCCTCGAGCGACTGACCCGACCCGAA
>JBAUOX010000685.1:0-3023 GCA_049579985.1 Isosphaeraceae bacterium
GTCCTGATGCAACCGGCTCACCGAGCCGTCGCCGCAGTAAACTGACGCCGTGCCGGACTCGGGATGGATCACCCAGACCAGGCCCGCTTTCTGGTAGTCTTCGACCTTCTCGTCAAGTTCAGAGGCCAGGTCGTTGGGAGAAATGACTTCGATGGCCAGGTCAGGGGGAATTCGGACGTGCCCCTTGGGCAGCTCGACGCCGGAAAGTCGACCTGCACGGATGAATGAGACGTCGGGCCTGCGGACCAGTTTGGGAGCATGAGCAAAGCACTGGTAGCTATTGTCAGCAGGCCAAACATACCCCGATTGATGTTCATCGCAGAACAGGCTGAGCCGAAGGTAGATCCGGCCTCCGATCCAGCTTGACTCGGCTCCTATGTTCCGCTCCACGAGTCGGCCGTCGACCAGCTCGTAATTCTTGCCATCAGGCATGGCCAGCAAGTCTTCGGGAGTGCACAGGGTCTCATTTTCGGTCGTGACAGCCACGCTCATCGATCGGCTCCCGGGCACAGATCTGGAAGACCGCGTTAGCCAGTGATTCTAGCATCGGATTGTCGGGCTGACGAGGCAGCCTGAAACCAAGACCACCCCGGGCGGATCAGCTTGCGCTCTTGCCGCATCGATCCTCGCTCGTGAGAATCATGCGGCAGACTCAGGATGGCGAGAATGGGCTGCAAGTCAGCAGCGTATCGTCCCTTCGACAATCGGGGGTCTTGGCAGCAGGGTGTCATGTCTGGCTATCCCATCGAACTGAAAATGGAGGGGCGGACCGTCGTGGTGGTAGGCCTGGGTCCGGTCGGTCGGCATAAGGCGGCGGCGCTGGTGGCGGCCGGTGCCCGGGTGATCGGCGTTGACCCGGCGGCCGGAAATCTCGAGCTGACGACCCTTGCCGGGATCGAGGTGGTTGCCCAGCCGTACCAGGCCGAGCAGCTTCACGGGGCAAGCCTGGTGATCGCGGCCGGGCCTACCGAAGTCAATGGCCAGGTTGTCGCGGACGCCCGACGGATCGGTGCGTGGGTTTGCTCGACGAGCGATCCCGAGGCGGGGGATTTCACCGTTCCCGCGGTCTGGACGTCGGGCCCACTGGTGCTGACGGTATCGACTTCGGGAGCCAGTCCGGCACTGGCCGCGGCGCTGCGCGACCGGGCGGCACAGGCGCTGGGGCCGGCAGCGGCCGGGCTGGCAACGCTTCTGGCCGAGCTGCGCCCCCTGGTCCTCGATCGCCTGACCGATTCGCTTGCCAGGCGACGGATCTTCCAAGACTGGGCCGATCCGCGCTGGCTGTCGCTCTGGACCGAGCAAGGTCCCGACGCCGTGCGCCAGGCGCTATGGCGACGCATCGAAGACGAGCCGTCGTGATCGCCTGGCCAGTGCAGGCTGGCTTGCGACCTTGCCGGATCGATCGGTCTGATCGATAATGCGGACGAGCCAGAATCGCCCGGATCAGGAGATTCTAGAGCATCGGAAAGCCGTAGCGCGATGTCCAGAGCCTCGCCGGTCGGGGAAACCGCGGCGGAGCCCGGCTCAGGCAATCTTCTTGCAGAGGGTTTTGGAACCGAACCAAGGAAAGAGCCGCGTCGTGAAAATCGCAGTCATTGGAACGGGATATGTTGGTCTGGTTCAGGGCACCTGTCTGGCCGAGAGTGGCAACGACGTTGTTTGCATCGACAAGGTAGCCGCCAAGATCGAGGGTTTGAAGCACGGCAAGATTCCGATCTACGAGCCAGGGCTGAGCGAGCTCGTGCACCGCAACCAACGGGACGGCCGGCTCTTGTTCACGACCGACCTGGCGGGGGGCATAGAGGAGGCCGAGATCGTTTTCATTGCCGTCGGAACGCCCCAGGGAGATGATGGCGGCGCTGATCTCAGTGGCGTCTGGGCGGTCGGCCGCCAGGTGGCCGAGGTTCTCCGCTCGCCCAAGATCATCGTCATCAAGAGCACGGTTCCGGTTGGGACCAATGCCGAGCTGGCCCGCAGGATGGCCGATGCGACCAAGGTTGCCTTTGACGTGGCGAGCAATCCGGAGTTCCTCAAGGAAGGCGCGGCCATCGAAGACTTCAACAAGCCCGATCGGATCGTCGTCGGGGCGAGGAAGCCCGAGGTCGGCGAGCGGTTGCACGCCCTCTACGGCCCGTTCTTGCGAACCGACCGGCCGTTCCTGGTCATGTCTCCGGAGAGCGCCGAGATGACCAAGTATGTGGCCAATTGCCTTCTGGCCACCAAGATCAGCTTCATCAACGAGATGGCCAACCTGTGCGAGGTCTACGGTGCCGACATTAACGACGTTCGCCGGGGCATTGGCCACGATCAGCGGATCGGCTTCCACTTCCTCCACCCGGGTGTCGGTTACGGCGGTAGTTGCTTCCCCAAGGACGTCCGGGCGGTCATTCATATGGCCCAGTCGCGGGGCTTGCCGGCGCGCATGATGGAGGCTGTTGACGAGGTCAACGAGGCACAGAAAAACGTGCTCTTTCAGAAAATCGAAACGCACTTCAGCGGGTCTTTGCGCGACCGAACGATCGCGATCTGGGGCCTGGCCTTCAAGCCCCGCACCGATGATATCCGCGAGGCGCCGGCCATGGTCTTGATCAACTCGCTGCTGGAGGCTGGCGCAGATCTGCGGGTTCATGACCCCGAGGCGCTGGCCAACGTCCGCGCGATTTACGGCGAAAGATTGACGTATTGCGACCGTCCCTACGGAGCACTCGAGCAAGCCGATGCGCTGGTGATCGCCACCGAGTGGAATGAGTTCCGCAACCCCGATTTCGAGGTCATGATCCGGCTGCTGCGCCAGCCTGTCATTTTCGATGGCCGCAACGTTTTCGATCTCGCACGGATGACCGCGCTGGGGTTTGCCTATCATGGCATGGGCCGGGTCGCGGTCGATTCCGGCTCGGCAGCGAAGCGGCAATGACCCAAGCTCACGGCTTGGTGTCCGAACTGCGGGCGGCGGGAGCCGGGCTGCTCTGGGTTTGCTCCCAGAACCAGGTGGCATTGCGGCCGGCTTCCTTTGCTCGATAGAG
>JBAUOX010000686.1:0-1614 GCA_049579985.1 Isosphaeraceae bacterium
GGTAAACGCACCGGATCCCTCGCTGGCGCGTCGGGTTGGTATATGACCTTCTTTGCTGCCGGGGTAATATAAGCTCTCGGGGGGGAAAAAGGAACAGAACTAAATATCGCTTCCTTAATCCCTAAGCCGGCTGCATCAAGCGTTTACGTGCATGTCCTCGAGGCTCATTCGGGCTCGGTTCAAGTCCAGGTTACACTTGCCAGATGGGATAGGGTTTTCTAAACTGCCTGTTTCCTCCATGTTGGGGTTGTTTGTCCCCACAAGCACCGTTTCACGGGGGAAACAGACATGGATTGTCAGGCTACTTCGCACTTCTCGGTCTTTCTTGATCGTGCTGAGAACTCCACATAGTGGATGTCTCCTGTTGTGAGAACCGGTCCGCGATAGAATGAAAAGGTTATCACCCGCGGCGAGCAGACCGCACGCGGGGCGGGATACCCGCAGGAGCGGGTCGGCCGGGCCGGTGAGGAGGATGCTTGGCGGTGAGGACGTACCCGGCCGCTTCTGTCCTTGGTCAGTCGATCGAACTTCTCGGATTTCAATCCCTGCGGTATAACGGCCACGTCATCGGACCCCATGCACTTCAGGAGTGCCCATCATGCCCTTGACCGTCGAAGCCACCTATGAGAACGGCACGCTCAAACTTTCTCAGCCGCTGCCGTTGAAGGAACACGAGAAGGTGCAGGTCACCGTGCACATCGGTCCTACCTGGGCCGAGCGAACCGCTGGCATGATGGGCTGGACGGGCAGCACAGACTTAGCCGATGACTTCGCGATGTCCCCCGAACTCGACTATCCAATCCCAGAGGAAGAACCATGACCTTTGCCGACCTGGTCCGGGGAGCGTCGTTCTTCGTGGATGCCAACATCTTTGTTTTCCATTTCCAGCCTCACACTCTTTTCGGGTCGTCTTGCACGAGCTTGCTGAAACGCGTCGAACTGCAGGAACTCTCGGGGTACACCTCGACGCTGGTGCTCGGCGAGGTCGCCCACAGGTTGATGACTCTTGAAGCCTCAGCACGGTTTGGTTGGCCCACCAAGATCGTTGACCGGCTGAAGCAGAATCCCGCCACCGTGCAGCGACTCGTCCACTTCCGGTCCGCGTTGCAAAAAATTCCGCAAATGGGCATCCAGGTCCTTACAATCGCCACACCACTTGTGGATGCCGCCGCCGGAATCAGCCAATCCACAGGACTCTTGACCAACGACGCGATGGTCGTGGCGGTTATGAAGGCGAACGGCATCACGCACCTTGCCGGTAACGACGCCGACTTCGATCGCGTACCGGGACTGGCCCGTTATGCACCGGCTTGAGTCCATGAGCCGCGTTGTTCTAACCTGAAAGAGGTCTGTGAAACAACGGCAACGTCATCGTCCCCGGCGCGGAGACTGAGCGCCGCGCGGGGTACCGGCGGGAGCGGGCTGGGGACGCAAAGCGGATGCTGGTAATCTTCCTGATAGTGTGCATAATATAGAGGCTTTGTTAACAATGAGACGACACAGGGCTAAGAAACCGCCGGAAAGCGTAGTGTGGGGCATTGAATCGCATCCGAAATACAAACGCCTTTAACCACAGAGAACACTGAGATCACGGAGAGAATTCCAGGTAGGTCC